>JAKAMP010000164.1 GCA_021812865.1 Bacteroidota bacterium
GTCCCTGTTTATCCAGGCAAGGGGAGGAAAACTCGTCAAGGACGGCAATCCATACTACTTTGTTGGAACCAACTTCTGGTATGGCTGTTACCTGGCATCCAACGGCAAATACGGTAACCGCCAGCGCCTGATCCGGGAACTCGATGACCTTTCCGATCATGGAGTAAATAACCTCAGAATATTGGCTGCATCAGAGAAATCCACCATATCAAACTCGCTGTCACCTGCTATTACCGAAGCTCCCGGCAAATACAACGAAGAACTGCTCGACGGACTTGATTTTCTGCTATCCGAAATGGGCAAACGCAACATGAATGCCGTGCTGTTTCTCAATAATTTCTGGGAATGGTCTGGTGGCATGGGGCAGTACATGGCATGGGTGAACCATGGGAAAGTGGTTGACCCCGTACTTGGGAAAGATACCTGGCCCGATTTTATGGCCTATTCGAATTCATTTTATAGCGATACCCTCGCCAATCGCTATTACCGCGATTATATCAGTTTCCTGGTCAACCGCGTCAATAAGTATACCGGCATTGCCTACAAGAACGATCCTGTGATCATGGCTTGGGAACTTGCCAATGAACCCAGGGGAGGGGAAGGCAAGGATGGACTGGCGGGAATGGATGTGTTTACCCGTTGGGTGGATGAGACTGCCGGATATATTCATTCGCTCGATTCCAATCATTTGGTAACTACGGGAAGTGAAGGCACTGTGGGATGCAAGCAGGATGCTCCGTCTTTCGTGAAGTCGCACAGCACTAAAAATATCGATTACCTTACTTTCCATCTCTGGGCCAAGAACTGGGGGTGGTTCGATGCCAGGGACATTGCCGCTACCTTCCCTTCAACAAAAGCTAAGGCCATCGATTACCTGAACTTACATATGAGCCTTGCCCGCCAGATGGGGAAGCCCATTGTTCTAGAGGAGTTTGGGCTGGAAAGGGATTCTTCTTTCTGTAAGCCCGGAACCCCGGTCACTGCAAGGGATGAATATTACAATATGGTGTTCAGGTATTTGGCCGACACTGCCGCGGCAGGCGGAAACTTTGCCGGCTGCAACTTCTGGGCATGGGGAGGGGAAGGACGGCCTGCCCATCCGGATTTTATCTATAAGCCGGGCGACCCTTTTACCGGCGATCCCCCACAGGAAGGCCAGGGACTGAACTCGATATTCAATAATGATAGTTCAACCCTTGAATTGATCAGGACGTATGCACGGAAGATGAATACCCTCCTTCCTCAGCAAAAATGATCTACTCATATTATTCTTGATATAAACCTTAAACACAACCGAATATGAAAAAAATACACATTTTGCTTTTTGTGGCAGGCTTGCTGTTCTTCTCGTGTGCACCGAAAAAATCGGGTACGGTAACGGGAACCGATACCACAAACTTCACAGCCCTGGATACGCTGGTGAAAAAAAACAGTTTTGAAAAAATAGTCGATGGGAAAAAGGTAGACCTGTATACGCTGAAAAATGAAGGGGGTGTAACCGTTAAAATCACCAACTTCGGCGGGTGCATTGTCCAGGTGCTTACCAAGGACAGGCAAGGAAAGTACGCAGACATTACCCTGGGCTATTCAAGCCTCGAAGGCTATCAGAATGATAAAATGTTTCTCGGCGCCACGGTTGGCAGGTACGCAAACCGCATCGCCAAAGGAATGTTCAGGCTCGATGGAAAAACATACAAACTTGCTTTGAACGACGGCAAAAATACCTTGCATGGTGGCCTGAAAGGATTCAATAAAGTGGTGTGGGACGCTGTTCAAGATGGGAACAAGCTTACCCTTACCTATATTTCTCCCGATATGGAAGAAGGATACCCCGGTGAGTTACACACTACAGTTACCTATACCCTCACTCCGCTGGATGAATTACTCATTGATTTCAAGGCAACCACCAGTAAGAAAACCATAGTTAACCTTACCAATCATGCCTATTATAACCTGGCTGGAGAGGGTTCGGGAAGTATCCTTGGACATGAATTGCAGATTTTCGGCGATAAGATTACTCCGGTAGATGAAACCCTGATCCCCACAGGTAAGTTTATGGACGTGGAAAATACTCCTTTCGATTTCCGTGTGCCAAAGGCAATTGGAAAGGATATCAATGATACGCTCAACCAGCAGATAAAATTTGGTAAAGGATTTGATCATAACTGGGTGCTAAATAAGCAGCAGGACTCCCTTCGACTTGCGGCACGATTAACAGAACCGGTCTCCGGAAGAGTAATGGAGCTTTGGACCACACAGCCTGGCCTTCAGTTTTATAGCGGCAATTTCATGAATGGTACGGTAATAGGTAAGAGTGGTAAACCATATGCCTACCGGAATGCCCTTGCGCTTGAACCGCAGCATTTCCCAGATTCACCAAACCAGCCTGCATTTCCGACTGTAGTGCTCAACCCAGGCGAAACTTACCATCAGCAGATCCTGCTGAAATTCATAGCAGATACTTCCCGGAACAAATAGGTAATCAATAAAAAGCCTCCTGCAAGGAGGCTTTTTATTGATTATATTTTCTTTTATTTGAAACTTTTCAGGCAATCATCCAGGTTGCTGTAAATTTCAAATACATTGTGCAGCTGTAGTAACTTGAACAGTTCCATCACCTCAGGGTTGATGTTGCATATCTTGAACTGGCCATGGCTGTTATTGGCTGTTTTCATGACCGAAAGAAATACGCCAAAACCTGAACTGTCAATGAAATTAATTCCTTCAAGGTTCAGAATCAGCTTTGTATTAGGTTTGTTGAAATGGCTGTTTATTTCCGACTTTACCGGCTCAGTGATCAATGCATTGAAGCGGGTTACGTTATTGAAGGTAACAACATTGATATTGTTGATGATTTCAGTTTTCAGCATGTTCATAGAGTTTGTGAGTAAAGTTAAGCACTTTCAAACATTTTTCTAAGTTGTTGAGCCGCTTTTTTGCATTCCGATTCATATTTTTCTACGATTGGCCTGTATTTCTGTGTATCGGTTTCTTCCCGCGCCAGGTCCTCAAGGAGCGCAAGTTCTTTGGAAAGTTCGGCCAGACCAACCACAGCTGCTGAAGGTTTTGCCTTATGCGCTATCCGGGATAGATCTTTCCAGTTGCCATTGACCAGGCAATAATGCATCTTATCTGAATATTCGTTCGATTGCTCTTCAAAAATGGCGATCATCTCAAGCACCAGCGTATCGTCTTCCCCTGCCATCTCATGAAGATATGTAAGATCAAGTTCCATGATAGTGGTTTTTATGTCTTTCCGCTTTTATACGAAATCAGTTCAGCAAAGTTATTTAACGATTTGAATTTTAAGGAAAGATAATTTTTTTTTCTATTTTTATTGAAATTTTAACCCCGGCATAATGATATCAGTTACGAAACAACTTACAGGCGGGTTATTATTACTTTTTATTCTCACTTCTTCATTTGCTTTTTCCCAGTCCGCCGGGCAGGAAAGCATCCGCAGGCTTCGGGATTCAAGAAAAGGCTATAATGAGGCAGTCAGTCAGATCAAAGCCGGGCAATACCAGCAGGCGCTTCCCGATCTTAATAATGCCGTAAAACTGGATTCTGCATTTAAGGAAGCTTATCTTCAGCGTGGCAAGGTGCTGTATGAGCTGGGAAACTTTCCTGCCGCCCTTGCTGATTTCCGAAAGGTAATCGCCCTGGATGACCGGATGGCTGAAGCATACTTCGACAAAGCTTACCTGGCTTTCACCACCGATACCGCTGTTACCGGAGAGAAGGCTGACAGCATCGCAAACGATTTCACTTATGCCGCCGAGCATGGATTTTCATCACCGGAATTGTATTTTTGCCGAGGATATTTGAGGCTCAGGAACAATAACCTGGCGGGTGCAATTGCCGATTTCAGCCTGGCTATTGATCAGGAACCTAAACTGGCCGTCGCCTATCATGAAAGAGGAACGGCAAAAAAGCTTCTCGGCGATTACCAGGGAGCTATCTATGATTACAGGCAAGCGCTCAATATCGATCCCAACCTGAAAACTGCCTATACCAATATGGGCAGCATCAAAATCCATCTGGGCGACTTTCAGGGCGCCATTGATGATTATTCTGTTGCTGTAACCCTCGATCCGGGCTACTACCAGGCATTCAACAGCCGGGGATGTGCAAAATACGAAATGAGCGATTATAAGGGAGCTGTCGATGATTTCAATGCTGCCATCCTGGCCAATGACCATTATCCCGCAGCATACAATAACCTTGGGAATGCCCTGGCTAAAATGGAAAATTATACCGATGCCATTGCCGGTTTCAATAAGGCAATTGAACTGCTTCCCAGTTATGGCGATGCTTTTCTGAACAGGGGGTTCGTAAAGGAAACCCTTGGCGACCTTACAGGGGCATGTGCCGATTGGAAAAAGGCTGCGGAGCTTGGAGTGGCATCTGCTTCACAGTATATAAAAGATTGCAAATAGCAATTAAATCAACTGGCTGATGAAATACAGAGCGATAAATTGCAGGTTACAGGTGATTGCTACAGGAATACTTCTTTTTAGGAAGGCTGCATTTGTCATGGTGCTGATTGTTCTGTCTTTTCATACGGTTCATGCCCAGGAAAATGTTAAAATACGGCGTTCGGAGTTCAAATTAAAAAGCGAAGGTTTCAGAGATGCCTGGAACAATATCAAGGAAGGTAACAAGGCATTTGTCATGGGGAAAGGCATGTACTGGACAGCCAGGGAGAATTACCTGAAAGCCTCTACCTATAATGAATTGAATCCCGAACTCAACTATAAGCTCGGAGCCTGTTATGTGATGACCGACGATAAATTCAAAGCCATTCAATACCTAAAAACTGCCTTCCGGATGAAACCCGGCGTCAGCAAGGACATCCATTTCCTACTGGGAAGGGCGTACCACCTCGTACTGAATTTCGATACCGCCATCATGGAATATACCATATATAAAAGCAGTCTTCATGGCAAGGAACTCAGAATGAAGGGCGCTTCCATCGACAAACTGATCAAAGAATGCAACAATGGTAAAGAATTGATCAAATCACCGTTGAGAGTTATCGTTACCGACCTTGGTCCGCAGGTGAATTCCGAATACGATGATTACAACTCCGTCATCACCCCCGACGATTCACTCATGTATTTTACCTCGCGCCGTAAACTCAACCGTAAAAGCAAGGTAATCATGATTGATTATAAGTACCCTGAGGACGTGTATGTAGCTCACATTGATAGCGGTCATTGGACGGGTGCAAAGAACCTCGGCAAACCTATCAATACGGAACACAATGATGCTGCAGTGGCGGTTTCTGACGGGGGAAAGAAATTATATGTTTACAATGGATATGAACACGGCGGCGATATCCTGGTAAGTCGCCAGCGCAAAGGGCACTGGACCAAGCCCAGAAAAATCTCGGGAAAATTAAGGAGCAAAGCGCATGAATCATCATTTTTCATCGCCCCGGATTCCAGCGCTGTATATTTTGTCAGTAACATGACGAAAAACAATATTGGCGGTAAGGATATTTACATGTGCAAGCTGAAGGAAAACGGGAAATGGTCGCGCCCCGTGAACCTGGGCGATGTGATCAACACCCCGTATGACGAAGAGGGTGTAAGCCTTTCAAAAGATGGAAAAACATTATATTTCTCATCCAAGGGGCACAATACTATGGGGGGATATGATGTATTCAAGAGCCAAATGGACAGTACTGGGAAATGGACCACACCTGTGAATATGGGCTACCCGATAAACAGTCCGGATGACGAATTGTTCTATTATGAGGCTCCCGACAACCAACGCTTTGGATATTATTCGGCTGTGCGTGACGGAGGCCTTGGAGGTAAGGATATCTACAAGGTTACCTTCCTCGGTGAAGCCAAGGAAGCGGTAATGACTACCGATGAGCAGCTTTACGCCTGGCCCTACCAGAAAGCACCTTCCATCTTCCTGAGTATGCCTGCATATATTACCATAGATTCTTCTATTGTGCTGCAGGGCCGGATCACCGATGCAAAAACGCAGGCGCCAGTTGTAGCCCGTATTGATATGATTGATGCAGAAAAAAGCCAGGTGGCTGCCACCACTATCTCTGATACATCGGGCATGTATAAACTGACCCTTCCGCTGAAAAAAACTTATGGGGTGGAAATTTCTGCTAAAGATTATCTCTTCTTCCTTGAAACGGTCGATCTTAGCAAAGATACTGGTAACCTGGTTCTCCACCACGATTTCTCTCTAACAAAGGTCGAAGTTGGTACCAAAGTGGTGCTTCGGAACATTTTCTTCGAAACAGCGAAGGCCACCCTCAAACCCGAATCATATGCCGAATTGGAAAATGTACTACGTTTTCTGAATGATAACCCAACCGTAAGACTTGAAATATCGGGCCATACCGATAATATAGGCTCCCTAAAAGCAAACACCAGACTATCACAAGACAGGGCACAGTCGGTGGTGAATTACCTGATTGGCAAAGGAATAGCAGCTTCCCGCCTGGAAGCCCATGGGTATGCCTTTACTCAACCTGTGGCTTCAAATGACACTCCAGAGGGTCGGGCACAAAACCGGAGAGTCGAATTCAAGATTCTGAGCAAATAGCGCTATCTATCCAGACCCTGCCCAATAAAATGCACTGATCACCTGTTGATTTCAGGGTTTTAACAGCTGGGCCGAGTGCCTGTCTCTTC
>JAKAMP010000165.1 GCA_021812865.1 Bacteroidota bacterium
CGGAGCCACGCTGAAATGGAATTTCTGGGACTGGCATACTACCAAACGGGATAAGGAGGTGCTCAGCGTGCAGAAAGATTTGGTGGCCGACAGAAAATCGGTTTTTGAACTTAACCGGGACATTTCCATGCGGACGGAATTTGCACGAATGAATAAATTCAGGAAGTCCGTGGAACTGAATGAAAAGGAAGTGCTGTTGCGCAAAAATATAGCAGAAACCTCTTCTTCCAGGTTATCGTTGGGTGTGATCACGGCCACAGATTACCTGAATGATCTTAATGCCCGGTTGCAGGCCGAGTTGAACCTCGAAATAAACCAGGCCTCATTGATTCAGTCGGTTATCAATTATCAGAATATTAAAGGTGAAAAATAACAAGATCATGAAAAGGATAAACATACTTATTACTGCTGCGGTCCTGATGACAGGATGCAACGGAAACAATGACAAGGCTGATGCATATGGAAATTTCGAAGCTGTAGAATACATCATTTCATCGGAAGGGAATGGAAAGCTTTTGTCTTTTTCTGTAGAGGAAGGCAGTGTGCTTGACTCAGGCCAGACGGCAGGCCTTGTTGATACGATCCCTTTGTACCTTAAAAAAGCACAGTTGATTGCACAGAAGAGGCTTTCAGCCAGCAAGTATATCAACATCCAGTCGCAGATCGATGTTCAGAACGAACAGAAGAAAAACCTCGAGAGGGAAAAGAACCGGCTGGAAAATTTATTGAAGGGTGGAGCTACACCGCAGAAACCGCTGGATGATATGAATGGCAATATCGATGTGCTCAACAGCCAGATACATTCTACCGAAACGCAGAGACAAATGGTCGCTGATGAACTCAAAGTGTATGATAAGCAAATTGAACAGGTAAATGACCAGATTTCAAAATGCTTTGTAATCAATCCTGTAAAAGGAACAGTCCTCGAAAAATATTCCGAGCCGCATGAACTCGTGAGCATGGGCAAACCCCTCTATAAACTAGCCGACCTGAGAACACTTGATCTGACTGCCTATATCAGCGGATCACAATTGTCATCTATCCGGATAGGCGATACGGTAAAGGTTTTTTACGATGTTGACGTTAAAAAAATGCAGTCTATCCCTGGGGTTATCTATTGGGTGGCGTCAAAATCGGAATTCACTCCCAAGATCATTCAGACAAAGGACGAGCGCGTAAACCTTGTATACGCTATCAAAGTAAGGACAAAAAATAACGGAGAACTCAAAATCGGCATGCCCGCCGAGGTTCGTTTTAAATGATTTGCCTGCATGGACGAATCTTTTATCGAAGCAGCCGGTCTGACAAAAACATTCGGACCCATCACCGCCATCAGCGATGTGAGCTTCCATGTGGGGAAGGGTGAATTGTTCGGATTTATCGGTCCCGACGGCACAGGGAAGACTACCCTTTTCAGGATTCTTACCACCCTGCTGCTGCCCGACAAGGGCTCTGCACGAATTGGGAGTCACGATGTGGTAAAGAATTTTCGCGAGATCAGGAAGAATATAGGCTATATGGCCGGCCGGTTCTCGCTGTATAAAGATCTCACCGTGGAAGAAAACCTGAAGTTTTACGCAACCATATTTGATACCACCATTGAAGAGAACTATCATCTGATACGGAATATCTATTCTCATATCGAACCTTTCAAAAAGCGCCTTGCCGGGAATCTTTCAGGAGGGATGAAGCAGAAACTTGCTCTTTCCTGCGCCCTGATCCACAAGCCCGACACGCTCGTACTCGATGAACCCACCACGGGTGTGGATGCCGTTTCAAGGCGTGAATTCTGGGAAATGTTGAAAGAGCTTAAGAAAGAAGGCATAACCATTTTGGTTTCCACTCCCTATATGGATGAAGCTTCGCTTTGTGACAGGGTGGCCCTGATGCAGAGCGGCAGGATAATGGAAATTGACACACCGGCTGCCATCACCAGCCAGTACCCGTATGCTTTATTTGCAGTGCGCGCAGGCAATATCAATTTGCTATTGAATGATTTGGAGGTCTATGAAAACCGCCGAAGTGTGCAACCCTTTGGCCAAACTGTTCATTTTGCCCCTGCCAATGCTGCAAATGAACCGGAAGGACTTAGGAAATACCTGGAGTCGAGGGGGCATTCTGGCATCCGGATTGAACCTATACATGCAGGAATTGAAGACTGCTTTATGATGCTGATGACCAACTCCGAACAACCAAAAACCGAATGATGGAAAGGGATGTGATCATAGAAGTGAAGGACCTGGTGAAGAAATTCGACCATTTCGTGGCCAACGATCACTTATCGTTTAAGGTATACGGAGGCGAAATATTCGGATTCCTGGGGGCGAACGGCGCTGGAAAGACCACCGCGATCAGAATCCTTTGCGGACTCTCGAAACCAACATCAGGGTTCATTAGGGTGGCTGGATATGATGCCTATTCCCAGACGGAACAGATTAAAAAGAGCATAGGGTATATGAGCCAGAAGTTTTCTCTGTATGAAGACCTTACCGTATATGAGAATATCAGGTTTTATGGAGGAATATATGGTCTTCGCACGGAATATATCCGCTCAAAATCAGAGGAGTTGCTGCATCGCCTGGGCATGACAGAAATCAGGAACAAACTCATTAAAGATATACCTACAGGGTGGAGACAGAAACTCGCATTCTCCATTGCAGTGTTTCACAATCCTCGCATCGTTTTTCTCGATGAACCCACTGGCGGAGTTGATCCCGTTACCCGTAGGCAATTCTGGAAACTCATCTACGAAACAGCACATTCAGGAATCACGGTCTTTGTCACAACCCATTACATGGACGAGGCTGAATACTGCGACAAGGTTTGTATTATGTCTGAAGGCAAAATCGTTGCCATGGATTCTCCCGATAAGCTAAAGGAAGGGTTTGGGGTTACCAATATGGATGAAGTGTTTTTTAAGGTGGCAAGAAATGTAACTTATTGACAATGAGTAAATACGCTGTAATATTCGATATGGACGGGGTGCTGGCGGATAATAATCCCTGGCATATCAGGGCCTGGATGGAATTTGCCGCAAAACACGGACGCAAAATCACGCCGGCAGATGTGACAAGCCGGTTTGGTTGTACAAACCAGGATTATATATCGTTTCTGTTTGAAAGGGCTGTTGGTAAAGAAGAAGCCGAGCAACTGGGCGAGGAAAAAGAAAAGTTGTACCGGGAATTATATAAAAAGGAGATGAAGCCACTGGCAGGTCTTGTTTCTTTCATTGAGTCCTGTCATGCTTCCGGAATAAGGATTGGATTGGGAACCAGCGCACCTGCATCAAATGCATGGTTTGTGCTGGATGGCTTCCATATCAGGAAGTATTTTTCCGTAGTGATCGATGCATCACAGATCAGCAAAGGAAAGCCTGATCCTGAAATCTATTTGCTCGCATCTGCAAAACTCGGCGTGCCGGCTGAAAAATGCCTGGTGTTTGAAGATTCTGCTTTTGGTGTAGAGGCAGGCAAGCGTGCAGGCATGAAAGTGGCCGGGGTACTTACCTCGCACAAGCCGGAAGAGCTAAAGAAGGCCGACCTGCTGGTACATGATTTTACCGGTATGACAGGGGAAACTGTTATTGAAATGTTGAAAGTGAACGAATAATCTGATGCCAATGAAGCGCTTCTGGGGATTTGTCATCAAAGAATTCTACCATATCCTGCGAGATAGCAAAACTATGCTGGTGCTGTTCGGTATGCCGGTCATGCAAATGTTCATTTTCGGTTTTGCCATTTCTACCGATCTGAAAGATGTGAAAATCGCCATTCTTGATCCCTCTTCCGATGAAATTACCCGGGCCGTTGAATCAAGAATCCTATCTTCAGGCTATTTTATGCTGGAATCCCGGTTGAATGCTGAATCCGAAATAGAACCGGCATTTCGCACTGGCAAAATCAAGGAGGTGGTGGTATTTGAACCGGGTTTTGCCAGTCGCCTGCAACGCGAAGGCACTGCGACCGTTCATCTCATCGCCGATGCCTCCGATGCGAACCAGGCCAACCTTATCGCTTCCTATACCACGGCCATTATCAATGATTATGTATCGAAGGCCTCGCAAACTTCCGTTCCCATGCGTATCAACGTGGAAAGCCGTATGCTGTATAACCCTGAACTGAAAAGCGTATTCATGTTCGTGCCCGGCACGATGGCCATGATCCTGATTCTGATCTGTGCCCTTATGACTTCCATTTCCATCGTGAGGGAAAAAGAACTGGGTACCATGGAAGTGCTGCTCGTTTCCCCACTTAAACCCATCCAGATCATTATCGGGAAAGTCACTCCCTATGTGGTATTAGCGCTGATCGATGCCGCCATTATTATCGTGATGAGCTATTATGTGTTCCGTCTTCCTATGCAGGGCAGTCTCTTCCTGCTTATGCTGGAAACGGGTATTTATATTATTCTCTCCCTGGTGCTAGGAATATTTATTTCTACCAATACCGAAAACCAGCAAACCGCCATCTTTATTTCCATGTTTGCCTTCATGCTGCCTACGATCCTGCTGTCCGGCTTTATCTTTCCTATCGCCAATATGCCCAAAATTCTGCAGTGGCTCTGCGCCATCATGCCGCCCAAATATTTCATCATCATAATCAAAAACATCATGCTGAAAGGATCCGGAATAATGTATGTATGGAAAGAAACCCTCATACTTATTAGCATGATTGTGCTGTTTATAATACTAAGCATACGTAAGTTCAAAATCCGGCTGGAATAGAAAACATAAGGATATGGATACCGTCAGTTATCGTGATCTCAAAGTATGGCAGGCCTCAAATGACCTTGCAGCATTTATTATTCGCATGGCCGACACATTTCAGGGGGCAGCGAGCAGGGAACTGGCTTCACAGCTGGCCGATTCTGCAATCGCACTGGTCACAGGCATTGCTGTTGCATGGGAAAACCCTGATCGTGAGAAGAAAAAGCAGGGATTGGACAAAGCGATCGCACAGACCATCATCCTCGAGAATCTGGTCTTTCTTTCAGCCCGCATGAATCTCCTACAGGAAAAACTTCTGGGAAATACCTTCCAGGTACTGCTCGAAGTCAGAAAATTGTTGAATGAACTGCTTGTGCAGGTTAGTGATTTAAAATAATGCGTGAATGAGAACCATATTGTTCATTATACAGAAAGAATTCATTCAGCTGAGGCGGAACAGGGTAATGATCCCTATCCTCTTTTTTATTCCCCTGGTACAGCTCATCATCCTGGTGAATGCTGCTACTTTGGAAATGAAAAATATCAACCTGGTGGTAATGGACCTCGACAATTCTGAAGCTTCAAGGACCCTGATCAGTAAATTTTCCTCTTCACCCTTTTTCAGAATATCCGGCACCTGTTATACGCAGGAGGATGCCAATCGTATTTTACAGACCAATGAAGCGGATCTGATCGTGGATATCCCGCAGCATTTTGAACGTGACCTGGTAAGGCAGAATAAAGCCGGTATCCAGGTACTGGCCAATGCCATCAATGGCACTGTTGCTGCGATCAGCAATAGTTTTGTAAACCTCATCATCGCCGGGTACAACAAGGATGTCATCGTAAAATGGCATCCTGCCGAAGCCATTGCTGCTGAAGGAAAAGCCCTGAACATCATCAGTTCTTTCTGGTTCAACCCTGAACTGAACTATAAAATTTTCATGGTTCCTGCTATCCTGGCTATCCTCGTCACCATTATCGGGATGTTTCTCGCCGGATTGAACCTGGTAAGGGAAAAGGAAATAGGGACTATTGAGCAGATCAACGTTACTCCGGTAAAAAAATACCAGTTTATCATAGGAAAACTCATCCCATTCTGGTTTGTGGCTATGATAGAGCTTACGTTTGGCCTCCTCCTGGGAAGATTGCTGTTCAATATGCCTGTGGTAGGGAGTTTGTGGCTGATTTATGGAGTTACCATGATGTATCTCTTACTGGTTCTCGCGTTTGGACTGTTCATGTCCACTGCAGCTGAAACCCAGCAACAGGCCATGTTTATTACCTTTTTCTTTATGATCGTTTTTGTCATGCTGAGTGGAGTGTTTACTCCTGTGGAAAGCATGCCAGGCTGGGCCCAGAAACTGAATATTATCAATCCCATAGCCTACCTTATGAAGGCCCTTCGCATGATTATGCTCAAAGGATCGGTTTTTGCCGATGTGAGTAAGGAATTTTTCATCCTCTTGGGATATGCTGTATTTGCATTTGGTATGGCCGTATGGCGATACCGTAAGGTAAGCTGAACAGGAAACTCTTCATTTTTCCCCATCATTCGCCACAGGCGCTTTATAACCAGGCTACTGCCCGCACCGGGGAGCCATCCGATGATCTGTACTTCAAGGGCATGCAACTGAAGTATACTTCCTTTTCCAACAGGTTCTCCAGGCCGGTAAGGTTCTCGATAATCAGCATATTATGGCCAAAGAAAATGTGGTGGATCGGGAAATCTGTGCTGTCATGCTTATCGGCTGAGATGACATCATAGCCGACCCCCTTCAGATTCATGGGACTCAAGGTATACGCCATCGGGCTCATCTTTTTCCTCACCCTCATGAACTACCTCGGGGTGAGGCTGGGAAGCGCAATCCAGGTGCTGTTCACCAGCATGAAAGTG
>JAKAMP010000166.1 GCA_021812865.1 Bacteroidota bacterium
CAAACACGGCAATTGCCACTGCTATAGCAAGCTCAAAGTTATTGCTGGCAGCAGTGAAGGATAAGGTAGTGGACTGTTCATAGGTAGCTCCAACCTTCTTGCTCATCCAAAATGAGACCAGGAACATAATGACAAAATAGATGGTCAGTGGGATAGCGATCCGGATCACATCCAGTGGGATTTTTACAATGTATTCGCCCTTCAGCGAGAACATCACCAGGATAGTGAAAAGCAAGGCAATAAGCGTCAACGGGCTGATCTTCGGAACGAACTTCGTATGATACCATTCCTTGCTCTTAACCCTGATCATGATGAACCTGGTCAGGAACCCTGCAAGAAAAGGAATTCCAAGGTAGATGAATACACTTTTCGCAATCTGTCCGATTGTTATCGCTTCAACAGCGCTGTTCGTAGGAAGTCCAAACCAACCGGGGAACACCGCTATGAACAGGTAGGCATACACAGAGAAAAGAAGGACCTGGAATATGGAATTGAAAGCCACCAGTCCTGCGCAGTATTCCGTATCTCCCTTTGCAAGCTCATTCCAGACAATCACCATGGCAATGCAGCGGGCAAGCCCGATCAGGATCAGTCCGTACATATAATCAATGTTGAATTGCAGGAAGATGATTGCCAGCAGGAACATCAGGACCGGCCCTATCAGCCAGTTCTGAACCAGGGACAGTCCTAGAACCTTTGTGTTTTTAAAAACATCGCCGAGCTCCTCGTACTTTACTTTCGCAAGAGGGGGATACATCATTACAATCAGCCCTATGGCGATTGGAATGTTGGTTGTCCCGGAAGACATCGAATTCCAGAAATCAGCAATACCAGGTGAAAGCCAGCCCCAAAATACACCGATTGCCATTGCCAGGAAGATCCATAAGGTAAGATAACGGTCAAGAAATTTCAGCCTTGTCTTCATAGATTGGAGTTTATTTTAAACAGATTTTAGCAATTTAGATGGTTAAAATAAGGTAGAATCCCAGTAAAACCAAGGCGATTCCTCCGATATATTTAAAGATTCGGACAGTTGAAGTCATGATTCCTGAAAGTTTTCCAAGCCCCATTCCTATACCAAGAATCATTGCCGCAAGCGGTATTCCGAATCCAAGGGCAAAGAACAACAGCATCATAAAACCCCAGAGTGCTGATCCTTTGACAAAGGAAGCGGCCAGAATAACAGGGAAGAATGGATTGCAGCATGTATTACAGGCCGCGGAAAGTCCTCCGACTGCAATTCCAAAAAAAATTGCAGTAAATATATTCTGATTCGAATTGCTGTTAGAGAATTTCACACCGGGTAGCTTGAATGGTACCAGGTCCATAGAATAGAGCCCGAATACAATAGAGATCAACCCTGCAGCTATTTTCCAGTAATTACCAAGAGAGACCGAAATCCACTTACCTGCAAAGCCGAAAAGTGCTCCGACGAGCGACATTGCAAGTATTGTTCCAAGGAGAAATGATAACCCTTTCCAGATGACGAGCTTGGTTTTGCTGCTCTCCTGGCTTGCTCCTGAATACCCTGCAACGACGCCGATAATTGCAAAATTACAGGCACAGGTGAACACGCTTAGCATCCCTAAAAGCAAAACGGCGGCAAGAACAAAGATGGAAGCGTGATCGTTGCTTAAGGCTTGATTTATCCATTCGTTCATTGTCAGTCTATTTTGGGCAACAGGATGAACTTTTGGTCGTGTCACAGCCGGATTTAGATCCCGAAGAATCCGACCAGCAGGGAGAGTTCGGATCATTTACCACCTGCTTGGTGGCAGCGGGTGCCTGATGTGCAGGGAAAAAGAGCTTTGTTACGATAATTCCCGCAGCTGCTAAAAGTACAATTGTGAAAATTACTTTTGACCACCAGCTCTTTTTTTTCGGAGGACAGCAATCTCCATCACATCCGCAGCCTTGCTTATCAATATTGGTCGTTCCCTCGGGTTCCCGGTTTTCCACCATCGGCATAATGTTTGATCAATTTTAGTTCTTTATGGCAGATACCGTGATGCTGAAAATCCCGGTTCCCCCTTCTTTGAATTCCAACAATTGTTCAGGTGTCAGGTACTTTTTAAGGGTTCCGTCGGGAATCGTGATCGGTTTTTGCTTGTGGACCGTGATATTTCGGAATCCTGTTTTTTTGACAATTCCCAGGTAGGTATCCATTTGCAGCGCTCCGGAAACACAACCGGCGTACATAACGGCATCATCCTTTAATGCTGCAGGAAGATCGCCTTTTATGACCACATCTGAAACGCAGAACCGGCCTCCTTTTTTCAGGACCCGCATGATCTCAGAAAAAGCTTTTGCCTTGTCCGGTACAAGGTTCAGTACGCAATTGGAAACCACCACATCGAACTTCTGTTGCAGAATCGGCATCTCTTCAATATCACCCTTGATAAAGTCAACATTTAGAAAGCCCAATTTTTTGTTGTTAGCCCGTGCCTTTTCAATCATTTCATCAGTGAAATCAAGACCGGTAACGTGACCCGTATCCCCGACAATGGCTCTGGCAACAAAACAGTCATTACCTGCTCCACTGCCCAGGTCAAGTACATGATCTCCTTCCTTGATACCGGCATATTCAGTTGGGATACCGCATCCGAGGTCAAGGTCTGCATCAGGGTTGTACCCCGGCTGCTTTGCGTAATCCTCGCTAAAAATGGTAAAAGTTGTCTCATCACAGCAGGATGCGGTCCCGCAGCAGGAGACCTGTGTCTGATCATCGCTTGCCTTTGCGATATTGCCGTACTTTTCTTTAACAATCGCTTTTAGTTCTACGGCTTCCCTGTCAGCTTCAGGCTTTATCGTTTCCATGTAGAATTTCCAGAAGCCTTCCCTGATCTCATCCCGCACCCGGCGGTATTCAGGCATGACTTCCTCAAAAGTTCCTCTGGCTTCAGCAGGGTCTTCAAATCCCATGTGAAGCCTGTGCTTAACGCGCCCGCTGAAGAACGGACAGGTCTCCTTTGCATTGTCACAAACGGTGATCACATAATCGAAAGGATCGGAAAGAAATATCTCAACATTCTTGGGCTTGTTTCCAGAAATGTCAATGCCAGACTCTTTCATGGCGGCGACAGCGTTAGGATTTGCCTGGGCTGCAGGTTCAGTCCCGGCTGAAGACACTTCCAGCCTTGAATCGAAGGATTTAAGGAATCCTTCAGCCATCTGGCTCCGGCAGGAGTTGCCGGTACATAAAATCAAAATTTTCATTTACTTTACTTCTCCTTTAATTTGTAAAACAACATTTGAATTAACGGCATTGGACATAACCGTTATGGATTTCATAAATTTCCCAGGAGTGGTATTGTATTTCACAGATATTTCGCCTGATTTTCCGGGATTAATTGGTTCTTTAGGCCATGAAGGTGTTGTACAGCCGCATGATGCTCTGACATTGGATAACACCAAGGGAGTTTTTCCTTTATTCTCAAATTTAAATATGCATATGCCATCACTGCCTTTCGCAATTGTACCATAATCATGGACTGTTTTTTCAAATACAATCTTAGCCATTTGGCTTGTGTCAACTTTTACAGGGCTTGCTGTTTCTTGTGCATTTAATAATGAAACACTGCAAATGAGTGTTAAAAGCAATATGATCCTTTTCATTTTTGTTGTTTTAATGACAATGATAATTATGTGGAAGATTTATTATATCGTATAACTCATTGAATATCTTTCCCAATTCACATATTTTTTTTATCTCAAGACAATAGTTCACCTTCGCACCCTCCACACGCCCCTGGATAAGTCCTGCATTCTTTAATTCCGTTAGGTGCTGGTTGACGGTAGTCCGGCTCAAGGGTAATTCATCGGAGATGTCCCCTGTGATACAAACTTTTGTTTCTGCAAGATACTTCAATATCGCCAGCCTTGCCGGGTGCGCCAGAGCCTTAAATAGTACCGCGGCTTCATTTAACTTTGGATCGAACAGATCTGTTTTTGCTTGTGCCATACTTTTAATTATTAAGTAATTCCGGTGAGTATAACTTCACTTTACTTGATTCAACGATTTTCCCTTCATTCAAGTGCAACTTCAGGGTTCCATATTCAGCTGCAACTGGACTATGAGTCACCATCATGATCGTGATTTTATTATCACGGTTTATCTTCTTCAGGAAATCTAATATTTCCAAAGAGAGGCTTGGGTCCAAATTACCCGTAGGTTCGTCGGCCATGATGATCTGTGGTCGGTGTACGATTGAGCGGGCAATCGCTACCCTCTGTTGCTGGCCGGCTGACAGTTCCCGTGGAAGATGTTCCATTCTGTCGGACAGACCCACATAGTCAAGGATTGCAGCTGCACGTTTATATTGTTCTTTTTTCGGAATCTTTTCCAATGCCAGTGGAATCATCACATTCTGGATTGTAGTAAGATAAGGGACCAGTGCAAAACTTTGAAGTATATAACCGACCGACTTTTTACGTACATCGGTCAATTTCCTGTCGCTTATGTTGTCAATTCTTTTTCCATCAAAAATAATAGTGCCAGAGGTAAGCCTGATCAAGCCAAAAATTGAAAGTAACAGCGTACTTTTACCTGATCCTGAGGGACCGGTAACTGTTACAAAATCACCTTTATTTACTTTGAAAGACACATTATTAAGGGCATTAATAAGACCTCCATTATGGTGATATTGTTTTAAGACATTTTCTCCTTGTAAAATCATGGCTAGTCCTCCTGTAGGTTTGAATGTGGGTCAAATTTAGCGGCAAGATAAGTCGGAATGAGTGAACCTGTCAGGGAAATAGCAACAGACAGAAGAATCGACCATAAAAGGTATAAATACAGTGGTTTTACAACGATTCCGGCAAGATAAGGTCCTAAAATAACACCAGCTAGCGTGCCAAAAACATATCCTAGAGCTCCTCCTACAATACCCAGAATCAGTGATTTCAAAAGGAACATTTCGTAAATTGTCCCACGTTCAGCACCCATCATCCTCAGAATACCAATTTCTCTTTTCCGCTCATTTACATTTGCCCAGATGTAGTTGCCGATCGAAATTCCTCCAACGAAAAAAATGATGATCAACATAACCAAGGTGACTTTTTTCATTAGTTGGTTTGTCTCAATTTGAGTTGAAACGATCTGTCCAATGGTTGTCACACGCGTATCGGGAAGAATATTTCGCAGTTTACCCAGCAGTCCGTCAGAAATAGCATTGCAACAACCCATGATTTCAATTGCTGAAACCTGGTTCTCGATTCCTAAAAGGGTTTGAACATCCTTCAGGTTGGCAAAAATACGATCATCATCTACGGTTCCGGTTTCAGGTAAAATTTTAACGACTCTGAATTCCTTATTCATGATCTTGATTTGACCATTCACATTCAGTTTTAACCGTTTTGCTACCTGAGAGCCAGCAAGACAATCATTGTAATTCAAAGTATCAATGGCCTTTCTCTTCAGCTTTTCATCTTCCAATCCATGAGATTTATTGTCTGATTGCGTAGGCGCACAGGCGGCTTTTATCTCTGCTCCTGTCAACCCGGATGACTGCCATAATGGTTTAGAAGCTATTTCGCTTTTGGGCTGAATTCCGGTAAGCACCACAGATTGATCCCCAACTTTAACCCGGCGGGTCAATTTTGGCGACATATTATCGACACCTGCAATTGTGGAGGTTAGGATACGTTCTACGTAATCCATGGGAAGGGTTGGTGCATCAATGTCTGAAGTATAGTAATCATCAATACTGGCAGCTTGCGGCAGTACAAGGATATTAGCTCCAAGGTTATCAAGATTTCTGGCAACATTTTGCTCAGAAACAACTGAAATGCTTTGAATAGCTACGATTACAGAAATTCCCAGTGTAATTGCCAATAAACCGGTAATTAACTGAGATTTTCGTTTCCATAATTCAATCAGGACAAGTTTCGAAATTGTCATTGTATGCGAAGTTAAAAATGTTAGTAAATTCTATTTACAGGCGCCAGGAGCACAACTGGTACCACATCCACCAGCTGGAGCCTTTTTTGCAGAGGCTATTAAACTATTCACATCGGTGATTCCGGTAAAGGCCCCGGTAACCTGGCCTGCAGTATTAATAGTGTAGGTCACTGGTTCTTTTGAATTCAGATCACATTTCAAACCCTGTAATAATTTTGTTTCTTTCTTATCTCCCAAATCAACTTTTACAACTACACTCTTGTTTGACATCTTATTACATGCGATAGCACAGTTATCCATAATGCTTTTCTTCGATGTCATGCTTTCTTTATAAGCTACTAAAAGTACAGACTTCCCTCCTGCGAGTGCATCGATGATTTCAGTTGTTTTCGGAGACGGAATTAAATCTACCAATTTTTGGGAAGTAGCATCCTTTAAAATATATCCTCCGGCTGGATTCCCATTCTTATCGAGGACGAGGATTAATGGCAATGGGGCACCCGACAGCCGGAATTTTGTAACCAACGAGGAATTTGCAGCATCTGTGGTTTTCATTTTTATAACAGCAGTGGTTGTAGTAAGGTTTTTCCGTGCGTCATTGGCAATAGCAAATGCTTTGTCGGCATCAACGCCAGGATTGTTATAAGCAACAAGAAATACAGCTTTCCCAGCCTTATTGGCACTGGCGAGTTCGGAA
>JAKAMP010000167.1 GCA_021812865.1 Bacteroidota bacterium
GAAACTGCAAAAGTTGCTGAAGAACTGAACCTCGATTCCATTACCGCTGCGCTGAATGGCGGTGAGGATTATGAACTTCTTTTCACCGTGTCACCGCAAGATTATGAAAAGGTGATCAAATCGGACAAGGTCAGGATCATTGGCCATATCGCTCCTGCAGAGGATGGTATGAACCTCATCGGCGCACAGGGAGAAATCATTCCGCTGAAGGCGCAGGGATGGAACGGGCTGTCACAATAGCCACAACCTATAATTGCCGATTGATCTACTGTTTAATTGCCGAAACCACATGCTCTTTAACCCAAATGACACATTTGGAGCTTATAGAACCAATGCCAGTAATGTATAACCTGGCGATAAATCCGGATTACCTCACCTGTACAAACACAAATATCCCTCCTGCATGCAGGAAGGATCTCTTTTTTTGTTGATTTCAATACTTTGAAGCAGGGCTGAAAATGCTGTGCTCTAATCTATTTCTTCATCTCCCACCCTGTCGAAATACCCTTTGATGATCCCGCGCTTGGAGCCCTTGATAAACTGAAGGATTTCATTCCTTTCGGGGGTGTCTTTCAGTTCGGCCTCAATGGCAGCGATGGCTTGGGTGCGATTCAGTCCTTTCTGGTAAATATACCGGTACACCTCTTTCAGTTCCTCAATCTTGTCGATGGTGAAGTTTCTGCGCCTGAGTCCAAGTGAATTGATCCCTGCATAGGAGAGCGGATCACGACCTGCTTTCACATAAGGAGGCACATCCTTCCCAACCTTGGAAGCGCCGCCTACAAAGGCATGCTGACCAATATTTACAAACTGGTGAACTCCGGTCATTCCTCCGATGATGGCAAAATCGCCCACATTCACTTCGCCGGCAATGCCTGTGGCGCTGGAAACGATAACATTATCGCCGAGGTTACAGTCATGCCCTATGTGCACGCACGACATGAGCAAACAGTTGCTGCCAACCACCGTTTTCATTCTCGATTTGGTACCCCTGTTCACGGTTACAAACTCGCGGATGGAGGTGTTATCGCCTATCTCTACTGTGGTTTGTTCTCCCTGGAACTTGAGGTCCTGGGGAATGCCACCAATTACCGCCCCAGGGAAGATGCGACAGTTCTTACCGATACGGGAACCATTCATGATCACAGCATTTGCGCCGATCCAGGTTCCTTCACCAATCACCACATCGGCCTCAATGGTAACAAAGGAATCGATTGTAACATTGGCCCCGATTTTAGCATCAGGATGTATATTAACGAATTGATTCATGCATCAGGGATTTATTGTTTGTTATCAACAGCCTTCACAATCTGGGCAACCATATCGCCTTCCATAACCAGTGTTTCGCCCACAAATGCCTGTCCATACATGTGTACAAGTCCCCTGCGGATAGGCTCTACCAGCTCAAGCTTGAAAACAAGGGTATCGCCGGGAACAACCTTCCGTTTAAACTTCACCTGTTCAATTTTCAGGAAGTAGGTAAGGTAATTCTCCGGATCAGGAACGGTCTTCAGGGCAAGTACGCCTCCCACCTGCGCCATGGCCTCAATCTGGAGCACACCCGGCATGAGCGGCTCGTCGGGAAAATGACCCACAAAGAATCCCTCGTTCATGGTCACATTCTTTACGCCAATCACTGAAGTAGGCGAGAGTTCCATGATTTTATCAACCAGGAGGAAAGGAGGCCGGTGGGGTAACAGCTTCATGATGTCGTTCACATCGAGCAGCGGTTGTTTGTTCAGGTCTACCTGGGGCGCCTGGGGGCGAAGATTCTCTGCCTTGATCATCTTGCGGATGATCTTGCCCAGCTCGGTATTGGCATGATGTCCCGGACGGGTAGCCACCACTTTTGCCTTCAGCGGCATGCCAATGAGGCCGAGGTCGCCGATAAGGTCTAACAGCTTGTGGCGGGCCGGTTCGTTGGGGAAATGAATTTCAATATTGTTCAGCACGCCTTCGGGTTTCACATGCACCTTGGGCTTATTAAAGAGCTCAGCCAGTCGGTCAAGTTCAGGCTGATCCACCTTGCGGTCCATAATGATGATGGCATTATCCAGGTCGCCTCCTTTGATCATGTTATGTTTCAGGAGAAATTCCAGCTCGTGGAGGAACACAAAGGTGCGGCACATGGAGATTTCCCGTTCGAAATCGGTAATCGATTTCAGCGCAGCATACTGGTTTCCAAGCACCTTTGAATTATAATCGATCATCAGGTCTACACTCAAGCGATCGTCAGGATAAAGAGTGATCTCAATGCCTTTCTCAGGCTCGGAATAAACGATTTTTTCCCTGGGTGTAAAATATTTCTTCTCGGCGTTCTGTTCCACAATTCCAGCCTTGTGCAATACTTCAACAAAAAAGGTCGAACTGCCGTCCATAATAGGGGTTTCCGGTCCGTTCACCTCGATCAGCACGTTGTCAACCCCAAGTCCCATAAGGGCTGCCATCACATGCTCAATGGTGGCCACTTTTACATCCTTCTCAACAATGGTAGTGCCTCTCGACGTTTCGGTAACATGCTCAACAAGGGCATGAACAAGGGGCTGCTCTTGCAAGTCAACCCGCTTGAAAACGATCCCGTGATTTTCCGAGGCCGGGTTAAAAGTGAGGGTAACCGTAACGCCGGTATGCAATCCCTTTCCACTCAGCGATACAGTTTTTCCAATGGTTTTCTGCTTTTCCAAAACATTAGGTTTAGGGTGAAACATTCAAATTTTAAGGGCGCAATATACAAAAATTCAGTAAATTTCAATGTAAACCACCGCCCGACTACTGAGTACTATACTGATTAACAATTCTATACAGGTTTTTCCCCTTTGAGTCGTTGCACTTCTTTTTCCAGCTCGATCAGTTTTGCTCTCATGTCAGGCAACTGGCGGTAAAGCACGTACAGTTTGCGGGATTCATTGATGTTATAAGCAGGGGATCCAAAAACAGTCTCACCGGCATTCTTGACATCTTTGGATACCCCACTTTGTGCCCCGATGGTGACTTTGTCTGCTATTTTGAGATGCCCCACGATGCCCACCTGTGCAGCGATCACGCAGTTATTCCCGATCTTTGTGCTTCCTGCTATCCCCGACTGTGCCGCCATCACAGTATTTTCGCCAATGTCAACGTTGTGGGCAATCTGGATGAGATTGTCAATCTTGGCGCCTTTCCTGATGAAGGTCGATCCCATAGTTGCTCTGTCAACCGTAGTGTTGGCGCCGATTTCCACATTGTCCTCGAGTACCACGTTGCCCAACTGGGGAATTTTCTTGTATGTTCCATCATTCTGTGGGGCAAAGCCAAATCCGTCGGCACCGATCACCACACCGGAATGGATAATACAATTAGCGCCCACTTTGCACTCATGGTATATTTTTACCCCGGGATAAATAATGGTATTGTCCCCCACCGTAACATTCTTTCCTATATACACCTGGGGAAAGATGCGGCAATTCTTTCCGACCACAGCGCCCTTTTCTACCATTGTGAAAGCGCCGATATACGTACCCTTGCCCACTTTCGCCCTCCATGAAACTCTCGAAGGCCATTCCCTTCCCTTCTTCTCAAATGTATAGGTATTATACAATTCAAGCAGGGAGGCAACGCTCTGGTACGCGTTTTCCACCCTGATCAGCGTGGCATCCACTTTCTGCTGGATGGCAAAACTGCGGTTCACCAGCACAATGGAAGCTTTCGTGGTGTACAGGTATTTCTCATATTTTGGATTGGCAAGGAAACAAATGGTGCCTGGCTTCCCTTCCTCTATGCGGGCCAACTCGCTGACTGTGGCATCAGGGTTGCCTTCGATTTCACCTTTCAGGTATTCGGCTATGACTTTTGCTGATAGTTCCATGATTTGAGTTTTTATTATTGGTATGAGGTTACAGGGGTTCCCGTTATCTGGCTAACTCCTTGGGGTAACATAAAAAATACTTGCGTACCTCTTTCGATAACACGGCAAGGTTCAGAATATCCGATGCTTCGGCAATGTCTTTGATGGTGCCGTCGCGGTATACAATTTTGATCCGTTCATCGGCCGTGCTGTACGTATTGTTTGCAATTGATTCGCTGAACACAAAATACTTGGTATCGGCCATGTCCAGTTTATAAAAAGCCTGTACTTCCTTTCGTAGTTCGCCGATCCTTTCTTCTTCGAAAGGATAATTCTGAAGTTGAATTTTGTACAGGTTCCGGTTAACAAAGTCGCTGCAAAGCATGGAAAGAACCTTGTCGCTGTGGTTAATCCACACCTTTGCCGAGACCAGGATATCATCATCATCGAGAAGTGTAAAATTCCTGATTATGCTTTCCCAGGCTGGATTTAGGTGGTCCTTTTCGATTCCTTCCGGAAAGCGGTTATATAGAAAGAATTCAAGTGAGGGAGTAGCAAACAGTTTCTCTCCCCGGGAGGCAAGTTCCATGGCTCTGCGCAACAACATCACAAGCAGGTATTCGGCAGAGAGTACCGATTTGTGAAGGTAAACCTGCCAGTACATCAGTCGCCTGGCGATAAGGAATTTTTCAATGGAATATATTCCCTTGGCTTCAACTGCCAGCTCATCATCCACCACCTCTAACATTTTTATGATGCGGTCAGAACCAATCACCCCCTCGGTTACGCCGGTATAAAAACTATCGCGTTTCAGGTAATCGAGCCGGTCCATGTCAAGCTGGCTGGATACCAGTTGCCGCAGGAACTTTTTGGGATAAACATTGTGAAAGATATCCAGGGCCATGGAAAGTTTGCCCTTGAACTCCACATTCAGCTTTTCCATGATCACCGAAGAGAGCACCTCATGATTTATGTTCTCTATAAATCCCGATTCGAGCGTATGAGAGAATGGACCATGGCCAATATCATGCAGGAGAATAGCCACCGTAACTGCTTCGGCTTCCTCATCGGTAATCTCCATCCCCTTCGACCGAATAATGCCGATGGCTTGCCCCATCAGGTGTACGGCACCGAGGGCATGCTGAAACCGGGTATGAGTGGCACCAGGGTATACAAAATGCGTTAATCCAAGCTGCTTGATCCTCCTGAGACGCTGAAACCAGGGATGCTCAATCAGATCAAAGATTAGTTCTCCCGGTATATTGATGAACCCGTGAACAGGGTCATTGATAATTTTTCTTTTGTTCCTGGATTGACGATACACCTTTGCCTGCTAAATAGTCATTTTTTCACAGGGCAAATATCCGCAAAAAATATGGATTCGGCAGAAAACCGAAATGAAAATAATCCCTAATTATTTACCTGAAGTCGAAACCCAGAGCAAAATCATGAATGCTTTGCTTTAGTCCTGAAATTTCTTTCATTGCATCCATCTATATGGCCTTATTCTTAATTAATTATGAAAAATATTGGCTGCATATCAATTTTTTATTACCTTTGCGCCCGGTAGTAGTGTATAGGTTTAGGGGACAGCGTCCCCTATTTTATTATGCATGATAGATAGATGACAGATAAGTCGCAGATACTAAATATTGTAGAAGAATACGCCAAACAGCATAGGTTGTTTGTAGTGGATGTATTGTTGAAGAAAGGGAATAGGATCGTGGTGTATATCGACAGCATGCAGGGGGTTACGATTGACCAGTGCGTGGATCTGTGCAGGCATATCGAAACGTTCATGAATCGTGACGAGGAAGATTTTGAACTCGAAGTGTCATCACCGGGGCTTGACCATCCCCTGATGCATCCGCTGCAATATGAAAAAAACGTTGGTAAGGAAGTAAGCGTTCTCACCGCCGACGGCACAAAATTTACCGGCAAACTTCTGGCTTACGACGGACAGTCGCTTACTCTGGAGGCCGAAAAGAAGATCAGGGAAGGGAAAAAGAACCACATTGAAACCATTCAGGAAAATATACTGATGGAGAACATCAGGCAAACCAAAATAATCGTGACATTTAAATGACAGCAAATGGATAATCTTAGCTTAATCGACACCTTTTCGGAGTTTAAGGAACTGAAGAACATTGACAGGGTTACCATGATGAGTGTACTGGAAGATGTTTTCAAAAGCATGCTGCAGAAGAAGTATGGTACAGCAGAAAACTTCGACGTGATCATCAACATTGACAAAGGCGATTTCGAAATCTGGAGAAACCGCACCGTGGTTGCCGATGAAGAATTAAGCGATCCCAACCTGCAGATTCCACTCACCGAAGCCAAAAGAATCGATGATGATTACGAAATTGGCGAAGATGTGACCGACGAAGTGAAGTTCCTTGACTTTGGAAGGAGGGCCATTTTAGCCCTGCGGCAGAACCTTACCTCGCGTATTCTTGAACTGGAAAAAAGCAACATCTTCAATAAATATAAGGAACGGATCGGTGAAATTGTGACCGGCGAAGTATACCAGGTGTGGAAAAAAGAAATTCTGGTGCTCGATGACGAGGGCAATGAACTGATCATTCCCAAGAACGAACAGATACCTTCGGATTATTTCCGGAAAGGCGATTCCATCAGGGCTGTGGTGATCAAGGTCGAGATGAAAAACAATACACCCCTGATCATTCTGTCGCGCACCTCCCCTGTATTCCTTGAACGCCTGTTCGAACTGGAAGTGCCTGAGATTTTCGACGGACTGATTAC
>JAKAMP010000168.1 GCA_021812865.1 Bacteroidota bacterium
CCCCTGTTCTATAAGATGATCTACGAAACGGCCCGAGCATATAAACCACATGCAGTGCTTCAGATATGTCCCTGCGGCGACGCCATGTCGTTCTATATCATGCCCTGGATGAATCAGGCTGTGGCTTCCGATCCTACCTCAAGCTGGCAAACCCGGTTAAAATGCAAAACATACAAAGCCCTGCTCAACAAAACGGCTTTCTATGGCGATCACGTGGAACTATCCGACGGAGGCGATGATTTTGCCACTCAGATCGGGATTGGCGCAGTACTGGGCACGAAATTCACCTGGCCGAAGGACAATCCCTACGTTACGGAGGGGCATTTCGTTCTTACGCCTGAAAAAGAAAAGGAGTGGAGAAAATGGATCACCATTTATAACGATAAGATGCTTTCCCGGGAAACCTACCTGGGCGGCCTATACGATATCGGGTATGACAAGCCCGAAACTCATGTAATTGAGAAAGCCGATACCTTGTTCTATGCCTTCTATGCTCCGGAGTGGAAAGGGAAAATTGAACTCAGGGGGCTGGGACAGGGCAATTACCGCGTGCATGATTACGCGAATAACGTGGATATGGGAACCGTCAGCGCTTCCAGTCCATGGTTACCTGCGGAGTTCAAACACAGCCTGCTGATCGAAGTTTATCCCGCCCGGTAAATCGTGGGCATGTCAGTTGACTACTTCCTTTTGGCATGGAACACGAACTGTTACACGGATAAAGGAGTCAGGCAATAGATTTACTATGCATGGATCGCTCCCGAGCCGAGAAGTTCCTCCCCGTCGTACCAGGCAGCAAATTGTCCGGGAGTGACTCCCCTCTGCGGTGCATCAAACTTTATGTACAGGCCTTCCTCCTTTTGTATGAGGCGGGCCCTCTGCAGTTCCTGGCGATAGCGGATACGTACCAGCAAATCACGTGTTTCCCCGGATTGCAGTTTCAGGTCGGGCCTGATCCAATGTATTTCCGGTTGACGAATGAAAAGCGCTTTTCTGTATAGCCCGGGATGCCGGTCGCCCAGTCCGGTATAAAGAATGTTATTTTCCACATCCGTGGCGATCACAAAAGAGGGCAGCGGCCGGCCACCTATGTTCAGTCCTTTGTTTTGACCTATGGTGTAAAAATGCGCTCCCCTGTGCTTTCCAACGATTTTTCCCATTTCCGGCGAATAGCGATAGGGTAGGGCCATTTCTTCCAGGGATTCATCATGGGTATTCATATATATTTCAGTATCAGGAGGGATTTCAACAGTCATGCCGTCCCTTGGATCGAGTTTCTGCTGCAGGAAAGCAGGAAGATCAACCTTTCCCACGAAACATATGCCCTGCGAATCCTTTCTTGTAGCGGTGGCAAGTCCTGCATTGGCTGCAATCTTCCTTAACTCTGGTTTATGCAGCTGTCCAACCGGGAACAGTGCATGGGAAAGCTGTTCCTGCGAAAGTTGGCAGAGAAAATAGCTTTGCTCCTTGTTTGGATCCAGCCCTGCGAGCAACCGGTAGACTGTCTGCCCATCTTCCTTCCGTATAAATTCGTCCTTGCGGCAGTAATGTCCTGTGGCAATGAGGTCGGCTCCCAGCTCCTTGGCTTTATCCAGAAATAGATCGAACTTCACTTCCCGGTTGCACAGTACATCCGGGTTTGGGGTTCGCCCCCGCTCATATTCTGCAAACATATAATCAACCACGCGCTTCCGGTATTGCTCACTGAAATCAACCGAATGAAAGGGAATGTCCAGTTTCCGGGCTACCAGTTCTGCAAAAAGAAGGTCATCCTCCCAGGGACAATCACCTGCCAGTGTACCCGTCTTGTCGTGCCAGTTGATCATAAATAACCCGATCACATCATAGCCGGCTTCCTTCAGCAAAAAAGCAGCTACGCTGCTATCCACTCCACCCGAAAGGCCAACGGCCACCCGTTTTGTTTTTCTGTTCATAGGGCGCAAAGTTAGCGAATTTCAGAAATATGATGACAGTCACCTTTTTCATGCGGTAAATCATTGAAATATATTGCCTTTTCCTGAAGGTTCTTTCTTATCTGCAAGGTAAAGATTATCAGCGAATTAAATTTTTTTAAGAATTTTTCCATTGCTTACTGTCGATCGCGACGAAGGTTTTTGATGAATTCAATGTCTATAAAAGAGTAAATTATGATGCATGTGTTTTATTCACTAATCATGAAAAGTATGAAAACAAGAATTGTAATGACAATCATCGCTTTGGCAGTTGCCGGAACCACTTTTGCAGCAAATCCTTTAGGTAACATGCTTAGCCGGAGCGCAATCCAGAATCCGCAGTACCAGCGCATGACACCAGAGGAAAGGGCCAAAGCTGAAACTCAACGGATGAAGACCGACTTGACTCTTACCGATCAGCAACTGGCAAAGGTTGATACCATAAACCTGAAATATGCCAAAATGCGTTCGGGCATGCGTGGACAGTTCCAGGGTGACAGGGAAGGCATGATGGCAAAGATGCAGGAAATGCAGCAGCAGAAAAATGCTGAACTGAAGTCTGTTCTCACCGAAGAACAAATGAAAAAGTACGAAGAACTGCTTCAGCAACGGAGAGGCTTCAGGGGACAAGGTCGTGGCCCTCAGGGCGGCGGATCTTTCTAAGTCCCAACCGATGAATTGAACCAACCTACAACCTAATTAAACCTTACACCTGGCATTCCGATTGAAAGAAAACTTTGGTTTTTAATTGTATTATCTGTTCTTTTTCTTGCTTCTGTAAAGGCACAAAATGATAAGTTCACAGGAGTAGTGATGGATGCGACCGATAAAAAACTGCCGTATGACTTTGTGATCCTGTTTGATCCGAAGGATACCATGCAGAAAGAATTCACCGACCCCAGCGAAAAGGAGTGCTCATTCTTTCTGACCTGTAGAGGCAAACGACCATCGCAAGGGCGTTTTTTATCGGATACCAGTTATATCAGCAATACATCACCATTACAAGGAGGCTCGTGATATCGGGCTGACTCTGGCGGCAAAGGATATTCAAAACGCTACTATTGCCGGGAAGAAGACTCCAGTAATGTGGCACAGTGATACCACTGACTGCAATGCTGATGTCATTGAAGAAAATAAAGATACTTCCAAGGAAGATCTCGTAAAGAAAATGCCTGGGGTTGCCATCGGATCAGGAATGGTAACAGCGAAAGTTGAACAGGTTTGACAGGTTTTGGTCGACGGCAAGCCCTTATTCGGTGATGACCCCACCCTTGCTTTACGGCATCTTCCTGCGGAGGCGGCCGATAATATCCAGGTGTACCATTGGATGTTGACCAGTGTGAACTCTCGGGTTTTGACAACGGACAGTGATCACATATCATGAATCTCATCACCAGGGACAAAAGATGAAACGGACAATTCGGCAAGTCGTTCACTGGATATGGAAATGAAAGCCGTTATCTTGTTGCCAGTATGCTGAATTTTTTCAACGGTAAACGGAGTATTACCCTGCTTTGACTTTCCAAAAATGTAAATCAGCAGAATTATTTTACGCAGGATATTCTTGGTATCATGGACGCTGGGGAACCCCTGTGGGGCGGTTCAATATGAAAGGATAATTTTCCATAGCTGATTCACGAAGGCCCGCTCCTTTTCCGGCAGGATTTTATTTTTTTCCTGGAATGCAAATATTCTGAAATCAGGCTGACCGGACAAGGCTTAGCTAAAAGATTTCATCTATAAATCAGCTGGTTTCCAAACATGGTATTAAGATTTACCAATAATTGCGAGCATTTGATTTTAATTTTTTGGTCTATTCGATTGGGGTTCGGTTTGCTGTATTCATTGGTAATTGGAATAAATCTCCTGTTACATAAAATGTGTTAAAATCTGAGAAATGAATCATCTTATTTAAAAATGGGAGCATGTTTTATTGAACAGGGTTGTCTAAGAACAACCCGCCTGATTCCGTACTTGGATTTTAAATTGGCAACATGCTTCTTTAGCCCTGTTGGTAAGGGAAAGGAGAAAAATATATGTTAATGAACACCCATCTTCGATATACCCAAGCAAGGATGAAAACATACCGCAATACGGGTGTTCCCCTGCAGATTTGGGGCAAACTATCCGACCTTTGAACTCTTAATTTTATTTGGATGAAAACACAAAATCCTCGCGTCTGGCTCATCGCTTTTGCTATGCTTTTCAGTTCCTTTGCTCTGCAGGCCCAAAGCTGCAGGATAATCGGGACCATTCGCGACAAGGCTGATCAGAAACCTCTGCCGTTTGCCTATGTCACTCTTGTGAATTCGAAGGATACGGTTGACAAACATCTTGTGGTTACCAATGACCAGGGGAACTTTCTGATCTCAGGTATCTTCCCTGGTCACTATTTTCTGAAAGTTACCTATGTAAGTTATAAAGGCTTGTATATTCCCGTTACCGTAAGTAGCCAGGTAGAAAGGCTCGGCGATATTCTTATGAGTGCAGAAGCGGCAGCTCTGAAGGATGTAAAAATTTATGGTCATACACCCCAGGCGACTCAGAAAGGTGATACAACCGAATATAATGCCGATGCATTCAAGGTAACGAAGGATGCAACTACAGAGGATCTGGTAACCAAGATGCCTGGTGTGACTATCGATAATGGAACAGTAACGGCCAAAGGTGAGCAGGTAAAACAGGTTCTTCTTGACGGTAAACCCATGTTCGGAGACGATCCCTCCATTGCCCTGAAGAATCTTCCTGCAGAGATTGTTGACAAAATTCAGGTGTTCGATAAACTGAGTGACCAGGCCGAACTTACTGGGTTCGATGATGGAAATACTACCAGGACCATGAACATCATCACCAGGGTAAATAAACGGAACGGGCAGTTTGGTAAACTGGTGCTTGGTTATGGGGATCAGGACAAGTACCTGGCCAGCGGCAGCATCAATTTCTTTAATGGCAATAGGAGAATTACCCTGATCGGGCTTAGCAACAACATTAATCAGCAGAATTTCTCCATGCAGGATATACTCGGCGCCATGTCGGGTGGACGAATGGGTGGTTTTGGCGGTCGCGGCGGCAGGGGAGGAGCAGGCGGCTTTGGCGGTCCACAAGGCTTCGGAAACAATGGCCTGAACAGTTTCCTGGTTGGACAACAAAATGGAATTTCCAATACCAATTCAATAGGTGCCAATTACAGCAACCAATGGGGAAATAAACTTACCCTTACGGCCAGCTATTTCTTCAACCGCACCAGTAATCTTACCCAGGTACTCACCAACCGGCAATACCTGCTTACAGCCGACTCCAGCCAGTACTACAACGAAACCAGCAGTTCTACCAATCTCAACTTCAATCATCGTCTGAACGCACGTCTACAGTATACCATCGATACCAGCAATTCCATTATGCTGATTCCTTCGGTCAGTTTCCAGGAAAACCATTCCAACAGCACGCTATATGGTGTCAATTCTCTCAGTGACCTTAGCCTGCTCAGCAGTTCCGATATTGTTTCCATTCTCAATTCCACAGGGTTCAATTTTAATACTAACCTGATTTACCGGCACAAATTTGCCAAGCGGGGAAGAACTATTTCAGTGGGTATTTCAACGGGTCTAAACAAGAAAGATCCAAAAACCGAGCAATATTCAGGTGATATTTATTACTCGAAACTGACTCAGACAACCGATACGGTTGATCAATTCTCGAATGCTGCAAATAGGGGCTATTCCATTGGTTCCAACCTGGTATATACTGAACCGCTTGGGACAAAAAGTCTTCTTTCATTCACTTTAAATAATTCCTATTCATACAGCAATTCAAACAAGATTACCGATAATTATGATTTTGTATCGCAGCAATATTCCCAGATGGACACCTTGCTATCGAATAAATACAATTTTGCATACCAGACCAACCGCTTCGGATTTGCCTACAGGTTTCACAACAACGCATTGAACCTCACACTGGGAACAGATTACCAAAATACAAACCTTAATGGAATACAGGATTTTCCAAGGGCATACCAGGTGAATAAGCAATTCAACAGGCTCTTGCCTAATGCCATGTTGCATTGGAGGGTGTCACAGCAATTCAATATCCAGTTCAATTATAGGACTTCCATCAATCCACCGTCTATCTCCCAGTTACAGAATGTGATTGATAATTCCAACCCGCTCATGCTCTCTACGGGTAATCCAAACCTGAAACCTGAATATTCACAAACACTCTTTTCAAGAATCTCGCTGGTCAATCCTGATAAGTCGTCCAACTTCTTCGCTTTCCTTTCAGCTGGAAATACACAGAATAATATCGGAACTTCCACGTTTATTGCCCGTAAAGATACCCTGCTGGCCGGAGGTGTTTTACTTAAACAGGGTTCACAGTTAAGTCAGCCCATCAATATGGGACAGGTCTGGAATTTCCGTTCATTCCTGGTATACGGGTTCCCGCTGAGTTTTATCAAATGCAATTTCAATTTTAATTCAGGCTTCACCTTCACGCAATCCCCGGGCTATATCAATGGGCAGATGAACACGGCAAATTCATATAACCTCATTGAAGGCGCCGTACTAAGCAGCAACATCAGCGAAAATCTCGATTTTACTGCATCCTACAACCTGAATTACAACA
>JAKAMP010000169.1 GCA_021812865.1 Bacteroidota bacterium
TAACTTCATTTTCGTCAACACCTAATTTATCAACGATGATAGCTTTTACTCTTGAAGCAATGTCAGACATAATCTAAAGTTTTAAGTTTAACGTCATTTTGTCTACGGTGCAAATGAAAGGTAATTCTGTTAAAAAACAAAATTTTTTTGCAGCGCCAAAATTATATTATTTTATTCTTATTTTACAATCTTATTTGATAAACGCCTTTTTTTATCTCTGTAATTTACATAAAATGAACAATATAGCAATTTTTGCTTCCGGAAGTGGAACCAATGCCGAAGCGCTAATCCGGTACTTTACAAACCATACCTTTGTGCATGTTTCGCTTGTGCTGTCGAATAAAGCGGATGCTTATGTGCTGGAGCGAGCTAAAAACCTGGGTGTTAGCAGGGTCGTTTTCAATAAGGCACAGCTTAACCAGGCGGGATTCATTGCAAATATCCTGAAGGAACATCGCATTCATTATATCGTTCTGGCCGGTTTCTTATGGCTGATGCCGGACGATTTACTGCGCAAGTATGAACGAAAGATCTTGAATATTCACCCGGCTTTGCTCCCAAAATACGGAGGGAAAGGCATGTATGGCATGCGTGTGCACGAAGCAGTGGCTGCAAACCAGGAACACGAATCGGGCATCACCATTCATTTTGTGGATCCTGTGTATGATCACGGAGAGATCATTTTTCAAGCAAAATGCCCTGTTGAGGCCTCCGATACGCCCGAAATGATTGCAGCGAAGGTACACCAGCTCGAGTATGCCCATTACCCGCGGGTAGTGGAAGAAGTGATACGAAAATCTATTCAGGAATAGCGCGGGTCGGTTACTTCAGGTCAACGCGCACAGGCTTATCTCATCTCCGACAATCGTTCCAGGCACACATTCCTCACAGAATCGAAGCGAGCCCTGCCACTGTCCTGAATAGGTTCCACAGGCGGTGCGCTGAATTTTAAGGGGTCAATGGCCGACCCATTTTTATACAGCCGGAAATCGAGATGTGGACCGGTACTCATGCCCGAACTTCCCACGTAACCGATCACCTGGCCCTGTTTCACTTCGCTGCCCTGGTGTATTCCTTTTGCAAACTGCATCAGGTGAAGGTATGCGGTTGTGTACAAGCTGTTGTGCCTGATCTTGATCATCCGGCCTGAGCCGCCGTCATACCCGGCAGCGATCACTCTCCCGTCGCCTATGGCAAGTACGGGTGTTCCATACGGTGCAGCGTAGTCCACCCCATGATGCGGCCTCACAATGCGCAGGATGGGATGCATCCTCCGGTTGGTGAACCGCGAGCTGATCCTCGAAAAGTGCAGGGGCGCCTTCAAAAATTCCTTGCGCAGGCTGTTCCCGTCCTGATCGAAGTACGAAAGCCGGTCGTCCTGCACGAAGGGAATGGCATAGTAGCTTTCCCCGCGGTGGTAAAAGCAAGCTGCCTTCACTTCACCCAGCTCAATGAGCTGCGAATCCACATACACCTCGTCATATATTATGCGGAAGCTGTCTCTTGGCTGCAGGGCGAAGAAGTCGACCGACCATGCATAAATGTCCGACATGGCGATGGCCAGCAAGGGAGAGACCTTCTCTTCATCGAGCGTATTCCAGAGGGAAGAATGGATCACCCCGGTAACTTCCCGCTCAACCGTGCGCGTGGGCTTTTGTTTCCAGGCCACGGTCACAGGTTCAGACAGGCTGATCAGCAGGTAATCGGTGGGTGTATTTTCATACACAATATATTTGAGTGTGCGCAGCGAATCGAGGGTGTAAAACAGCGTGTATTTGTCGCCAGGCTTAACTTTTCTGAAGTCAAACACCGGCTTCATGCTGTCGATCACCGTGGCAATAAGCGAATTGTTGAGCTGAAGCTCGTACAACAGGTTTCCGAAGGAGCTGTTTCGTTTCATCTGTCCTTCTTCTATATCGAACGAATCGAGGTTCAGCCCGTACAGCAGCGGCGGCGCTTCTTTGGCTATTTCTGTTTCTATTTCCCTGGTTTCTTTTGCCAGCTGACGGTTGTTGTAGAAGCGGATGGCCATGAGGGAAAGCAGGATCGCTATGGCCGGAACCAGCAGGTAAAGCAGCGTTTTCTTTATTTTCATCCTTTAATGGGTTCAAAGCCCTGTCCGTATACGCCCATCACGCTGGTCATGGAGAAAAATGCTTCTTTATCTACCTGCTTGATGATGCGGAATACATGACTGGCATCGGTTTTACGCACCATGATCATGAGCACCTTTTGTTTGTCCCTCGAATACCAGCCTTCGCCATCCATGAGGGTCACGCCGCGTTTCACTTCATTGGCGATGCGCGCGGCAATTTCTTCGTATTTTTTTGAAATGATAAAGATCTGGTAACTCTGTTTCGACCCCGAAAATACCAGGTCGATGGTGTATGCAGTGATGGCCATGGTGACGTAACCATACACTGTTTTTTCGATGGAATGGAAAATCAGGTAGGAGGAGGAAATGATCACCACGTCGAGGTAGAGAATGATCCTTCCGGGACTGATGTTCCTGTACTTGTTCACGATCAGGGCAATGATGTCCGTTCCCCCTGTACTTCCTCCCTGGGTGAATACAATGCCCACGCCTGCACCGCCCAGAATACCGCCAATGACGGATGACATGAACGTGTCGTTCACCACGGCATTTTTAAAAACCACCTGCAGGATGGAGTAAAAGAACGACAACACCACCACCGAATAAATGGTTTTCAATCCGAAGCCGCTGCCCAGGATTTTCAGGGCAATCGCAATGAGTACGGCATTGATGATGAGGAAGGGAATACCCATTTTAATTCCAGTGGCATAATAGATGAGGGTAGCTACACCGCTTACGCCGCCTCCAGTGATCTTAGCAGGAATGAGGAAGATGGTCCACCCCAGGGCATTGAGAAAGAGGCCCAGGGTGATGATGATGTTGGGTTTTAACCATTCAAAGGTTTTTTTCATGATATTCAGATAACCATGTTGATGATCTTTCCGGGTACAACGATGACCTTCTTCGGAGGAGCGCCATTGAGCCACTTCTGGGCATTCGGATCGGCCAACACGGCTTTTTCGATCTCCTGCGGCGACAGACCCAGCGGCAGCTCAAGCTTAAAACGCATCTTCCCATTGAACGACACGGGATAGGTGAATACGTCCTCCACGAGGTATTCGGGATTGGCTTCAGGGAAGCGGGCATCGAAAACGGTGGTGTCATGTCCCAGCAGGCTCCAGAGTTCCTCGGTAATGTGCGGGGCAAAAGGAGCCAGCAGGATCACCAGGGGCTCGAGTATGTCCTTCTTGTTGCATTTCAGGTCGGTAAGCTCATTCACGCAGATCATGAAATTGCTCACGCTGGTGTTGAACGAGAAACGCTCGATGTCGTCCCTGATCTTCTTAATGGTCTTGTGCAGTACCTTCAGTTCCTGCGGAGTGGGAACTTCCTGGCTCAGCCTGAACGCATTCATCTGGTCGTGGAACAGGCGCCAGAGCTTGCGGAAGAACTTGTGCACCCCGTCGATGCCGTTGGTGTCCCAGGGTTTGGACTGCTCCAGCGGACCAAGGAACATCTCGTACATGCGCAGGGTGTCGGCTCCATAGCGCTCGATGATGGTGTCGGGGTTCACCACGTTGAACATCGATTTGGACATCTTCTCCACCGCCCACCCGCAGATGTAGTGGCCATCCTCGAGGATGAACCCGGCAGCGGCATATTCGGGATTCCACTTTTTGAAGGCTTCGATATCGAGCTGGTCATTGTCCACGATATTCACATCCACATGGATGGCTGTGGTGTCGTATTGATCTTTCAGGTTGAGCGATACGAAGGTGTTGGTGTTTTTGATACGGTATACAAAACTGGATCTTCCCTGGATCATCCCCTGGTTGATCAGCTTGCGGTAGGGTTCGTCTTTGCACACCACGCTGGTGTCGAACAGGAACTTGTTCCAGAAGCGGGAATAGATGAGGTGGCCGGTGGCATGTTCCGTGCCTCCGATATACAGGTCCACATCCTGCCAGTAATCATCGGCTTCTTTCGAAAGCAGGGCTTTGTCGTTTTTCGGATCCATGTACCTGAGATAATAGGCCGACGATCCTGCAAAGCCCGGCATGGTGCTCAGCTCGAGCTTGTAACCATCCTTAGTTTTCCAGTGTTTCGCCCGGCCGAGGGGTGGTTCACCTTTCTCCGTGGGCTGAAACGATTCCACTTCGGGCAGGGTAAGGGGAAGCTGGTCTTCGGGCAGCGGGAAGGCTATGCCGTCCTTATAAAATATGGGGAAAGGTTCGCCCCAATACCTTTGCCTGGAGAAGATGGCATCGCGGATGCGGTACTGCACCTTGGGTGTGCCCAGTCCCCTGCGGCTAATCTCCTCGTTCACCCTGCGGATGGCATCGGGCACGACGAGCCCGGTAATGAAATCGCTGTTGATCACTTTGGCATCCCAGCTGTCGAAGGCTTCTTTTTCGATGTCGCCGCCTTCGATCACGGGGACAATGGGCAGTTGGAAGGCTTTGGCGAAGTCCCAGTCGCGCTGGTCGTGGGCAGGCACAGCCATGATGGCGCCCGTGCCATACCCGGCCAGCACGTAATCGCTTACCCAGATGGGAATTTCTTCTCCCGTGAAGGGATGAATAACGTATGCCCCCGTGAACCTGCCTGTTTTTCGGGTATCGGCCATGCGCTCACGCTCGTTTCTCTTTTTTACCTCGGTTACGTAGGCATCCACCTCGGCCTTCTGCGCCGGGGTAGTGATCTTTTCCACCCATTCGCTTTCGGGCGCCAGCACCATAAAGGTCACGCCCCAGAGGGTATCCGGACGGGTAGTGAAGATTACCAAGGGTTCGTTGTAATCTTTGATGCGAAAGGCGATTTCTGCGCCTTCGCTGCGCCCGATCCAGTTGCGCTGCATTTCTTTGAGGGAATCTGACCAGTCGAGCAGATCGAGGCCCTCGAGCAGGCGCAGTGCATAGGCCGTAACGCGCAGGAGCCACTGCTTCATCTTGCGTTGTTCCACCGGATGGCCGCCGCGGATGGATACGCCGTCCCTTACCTCGTCGTTGGCCAATACCGTACCCAGGGCCGGGCACCAGTTCACGGTGGCATCGGCCTGGTAGGCAATGCGGTAGTTCATGAGGAGGTCCATGCGCTGCTTTTCATTCATGGACTTCCAGCCCGCTGCGGTGAAGGGTTCATGCTCGTTGCAGGCGGCATCGATGCCGGCGCTGCCGTTCTTCTCAAAGGCGGCGATGAGGATTTCTATGCTCTCGGCTTTATTGGTTTTTCGGTTGTACCAGTGATTGAACATGCGGAGAAAGGCCCACTGGGTCCATTTGTAATAGGCCGGGTCGCAGGTCTTCACCTCGCGTTCCCAGTCGTACGAAAAACCTATCTTGTCGAGCTGTTCGCGGTAGCGGGCAATATTTTTTTCGGTGGTCACGGCAGGATGCTGGCCGGTTTGGATGGCATACTGCTCGGCCGGCAGCCCGAAGGCATCGTATCCCATGGGATGCAGCACGTTGTAGCCTGAAAGACGTTTATAGCGTGAGAAAATATCGGAAGCAATGTATCCCAACGGGTGGCCCACATGCAGTCCCGCGCCCGAGGGGTAAGGAAACATATCAAGCACATAGTATTTCGGACGGCTGCGATCAATCTCCACCTGGTAGGTTTTCTTCTCCACCCAGTATTTCTGCCATTTCTTCTCGATTTCCCTGAAATTGTAATCCATGGTAAAGTATTTTTATTCTCTGTGGTATAAAGCTTACAAAAGTAAAAAATATTGGGGATCGGCAAGAAATTTCGAAAGCTTTTGGCCCCGGTGGGCGGCAGGAGGCCGGGTTTCTTTTATGGCTTACAGTGTGCCTGAAAAACTGAAGGAGAGGGGACAGGCTTGATTTGTGATAAAATTTTATACTTTTGTGCCCAGTTCCGGCCCCGTAGTTCAATGGATAGAATATCAGATTCCGATTCTGAGGGTTGTGGGTTCGAGTCCCGCCGGGGTCACTGAAAGATTATTAATCCCTTCTGATTCAATTGATTGGAAGGGATTTTTGTTTTTTGAATGAAAATATGTTTCAATGTTCTCGGCCGATTGATCAGAGCAGAATGCATATGGGAGGCTGAGGCGTTGAGCAGAGTCCCATCTTTCTTCATCCTAGCACCAGTACCTGCTTGACCTGAAGGGCCTGGCTGGATATGAATCCCGTGTGTAGCTTGGTGCAAGCGAAAGTCACAGAGCTTGCCGAAATGCAATCTCCGCTAATGTTAATGGAGGAACATTCTGCTCGATGTTGGCTTAAAACATTTTCTAATATACTGCTGATTCTAAAAATTTACTATTTGGTACATATTTCAACCCTCGTGCAATATATTCTTTTGCTCTCTGTTTGTTTCCCTGATAAAAGTAATAAATCGCTATTGTACGATATGTATTTTCAATCCAATGCATTAGTACCTGGTTGCTCTCAGCATCAAGGGGCAATGCACATTTAGTCTCAAATTCCTGTAAATACTTATCTCCTTCTTTTATCTTCTTATCTCCATATAGATCATTGGCTATCTTTAATTCTGCTATTAACTTAAATTCATTA
>JAKAMP010000170.1 GCA_021812865.1 Bacteroidota bacterium
CGCGGCTCAGTTTAGCCCCCAGCAGACCCGTTTTGATGCGTACAGGCTCCGGTTTTTCTCCGCTGTTTACATAAGCATGGCCAATGCTTAATTCCCCGATCAGTTCGCCAATAATATAGGTGAGATCGGCACGCTGCTTTACGTAGGGAACCAGCACTGCATACTTGTCATGCATCTTTTTCCAGTCAAGCCCGTGCATGTTTTCCATATAGAAGAAATCACGCATCTGGCGCCAGCTTTCATCGTATATTTGCTTCCATTCCTGTGCAAAATCAACCCAGACTTTCATATTCGACAGGTCAACCGCTTCTTTTATGCTCACCGGTGAACGGGGAAGATCGATAACACCGAACCTGCCGCCTTCACGGATCAGCATTTTTTTGCCATTGGATGATACTGTGAAGGAAACACCCGTGCCAAGTTCGGTCTCTTTCTTGTCCTTCAGATCGTACATCTTGAACTTGGGCGCAGATCCCCTGCTGTATTGCGTATAATATACGGTGTTATCAATGCAGGTGAGGCTGCCATAGTTAGATGGTGCTACGGGCAGGGAAATGATTCGGTCAGTCAATCCTTCGGGATCCACCTGGATGTCTTTCCCTTCTGCAGGCTTTCCCGTTACGGTTTTATCTTTACTTTCTTTTGATTTTTTTTCGGTTGGTGCGTCCATTGCATTTTCTGTCTTGACTTCATCGTTTTTCAATGCAAATGGCGAAGGAGTTGCCTTGGAAAGAAGAGCAAGGTATATTCTGCCCATATCTATATAAGCGTGGTTCCACTCCGTAGCGCTGTAAATAGGGTTGAAATCACGGTTGGAACTGAAAACAATGTATTTGCCATCGCTTGAAAAACTGGGGGAGAATGAACTGAACCAATTGTTGGTTACATCATAGGTGGCTTTGCTGGCCAGGTTGAACAAGCGGATAACCGACATGTCATTATCGGTATTCTCCGAATAAGTCACCCATTTGCTGTCCGGCGACCACTCGAAATCATAAAGGGTTCCGAAAGCCGATTGTTTGATCAGGGAAACCTGTTTGCTCTGTACATCTACATAAGATAGCCTGTACTTTCGGTCATTGAACATGATCTTTTTGCTGTCGGGTGACCAACGGATATCGAAAATATACGTGTCGGCGCCCTTGGTGAGCTGAATGGCGGGTTCCGAACGGTCGGGCTTCTGAATGTATACCTCAAATTCACCATTGGCATCAGATAAATAGGCAATGTATTTTCCGTCCGGAGACCAGGATGCATTTCTTTCATGCACGCCCGAGGTCTGTGTGAGATTGATGGTGAATCCGTCTTTGGATGGAACATTGAAAACCTCTCCGCGGGCGCTGAATACCACGCGCTCACCATTCGGCGACAGGTCAGCGCCCCTGATCAGTTTCGAGGCATCCTTGAATTCATTCCTTGCCCAGTCCATGTCATCGGCAATGGTGATGTTCACCTTGTCGTATTTCTTGGTTTTTGTATCGAACTTGTAGATATAACCGCCATTTTCGAATACAATCATATCCTTGCCAATACTGGGAAACTTGATGTCATACTCAGTAAAATTGGTAACCTTCGTGGTTTTCTTTGTACTCAGATCATACACGAAGAGATTCATGGTCCTGTCACGGTCAGAAAGAAAATAAATCTCATTGCCCGCCCACATGGGGATGATATCCTGGTGAGGATCATTGGTGATATCTTCGACCTGCCTGGTGTTAAAATCATAGATCCATATATCATCGGCCATACCTCCCTGGTAATATTTCCAGGTTCGGAATTCCCTGAAAACGCGGTTGAATGCCATTTTTTTGCCATCCGGTGAATAGCTGCAGAATCCTCCGTTGACAAGCGGAATTTCAGTTGATAAACCTCCATCGATGGAAACATTGAACAATTGTCCGCGGAAATCATTAAAGGACTGTTTTCTGGAACGGTAAGTGATGCTTTTCCCGTCAGGGGTCCAGGCCATCACAATGTTATTGGGTCCCATCCTGTCCGAAACATCATCCCGCCCAAGCGTGGCCGTATATGTCAGCCTCTTTGGAACTCCTCCTTCAGACGGAATAAGGAATACTTCAGTATTGCCGTCGTACTGTCCGGTGAAGGCAATGTGCTTGCCATCCGGCGAAAATCTGGCAAACATTTCATATCCCACATCGGATGTGATTTTTCTTGCCATGCCTCCGTTGCTGGAAACCAGATAAAGATCTCCGGCATAGGAGAAAACGATCTTGTCCTCATAAATGGCGGGGAATCGCATCAACCTCGCTTCATTCTGGGCTTTTAAAACGCCGCACGATAGGATAAGAACCGCTGCGGCAGCAAATATCGACTTCTTCATAGGGTTGGTTTTACTTTGTAATTTAGTAAGGGTACAAAAGTCAGAATTCATTTCTATTAAAACTATGTTGTAAAGTAATTTTTAAATCAATCCATGTTTTTTTGAGCAAATAGTATATTTGTCAATCGTTGGGAAAGACATGTCTAATTTTTCAGATTAACCAGATGAATGACTCAGAAACGCTAGTTGTAAGAAGGAAACCCGCACGCTTAGCATCGATAGTATTATTCATTGTCCTTGTCCTCTGGGGAATAATTCAGAAAGCAGGTGCAGGTGAATATCCTAAAAATATAGAAAAACAGGCCGATCCGCCTTTCCTTTCAAACTCTTCCCATTGGGTGGATTCAGTCATGTCTGCACTCACACTCGATGAAAAGATCGCTCAGCTCTTTACTGTTGCTTCATACTCAAACCTGGGACCCGACCATGCCGCCGAGGTTATGAAGCTCATCACCGATTACAAGGTAGGCGGGGTGATATTTTTTCAGGGAGGGCCTGTACGCCAGGCTATTCTGACCAATATGTACCAGACCGTTTCAAAAGTTCCCCTTCTGATCAGTATGGATGCCGAATGGGGCCTTGCCATGCGGCTGGATAGTACGCTTAAATATCCTTATGCCATGCAATTGGGCGCCATGCGCGACGAAAACCTCGTGTTCCGGATGGCCTCCGATATGGCCAGACAACTCCGGAATCTTGGTGTACATATTGATTATGCCCCCGATGCAGATGTGAACAACAACCCGGCCAACCCGGTCATCAGCATGCGTTCTTTCGGGGAGGATCGCACCCGCGTAGCTATCAATGCCATTGCCGAAATGGTGGGATTCCAGGATAATCATATCATTGCAGTAGCGAAACACTTTCCGGGCCATGGCGATACCCAGGCTGACTCCCACCTTACCATGCCTTTGGTGGGTGTTTCAGCTGAACGATTAGACAGTATTGAACTATACCCCTTCAGGCATCTCATTCAGGCAGGTATCTCGGCGGTCATGTGTGCACACCTTCATGTTCCAGCGCTTGACACTACACCAAACCTGCCTACAAGTCTCTCAAATGCTGTGGTTACAAAACTGCTCAAAGAGAAACTGAAGTTCAGGGGGCTGATTTTTACCGATGCCCTCACGATGAAAGGGGTGAGCGACTATTATAAGCCCGGAGAACTTGAACTGAAAGCCATCATGGCGGGCAATGACGTACTGGTAATGAGTACCGATGTGCCGGGCTCGATCGCAGCCATCAAAAAAGCAATTGAAGACAGCATTATTTCCGTTCAGACCATTGAAAACAGCTGCCGTAAAATTCTTGCCGCAAAACAATGGGTTGGACTTGACCATTACCGGCCTGTGAATATTGCCACCCTCAGAGATAGCCTCAACTCTCCCGATTATGAATTGCTTATGAGGAGAATTTCCGAAAAAAGCCTCACCATCGCATGGAACCAGGATTCTATCATTCCACTCGAACGACTGGATACCCTTAGAATGGCTCACCTGTCATGGGGTACGGACAGTACCAACAATCCCTTCCAGGAATCATGCAGCCTTTACGGACAAGTTGATACATTTAAAATACCTTATTATCCTTCGGATTCTGTTTTGCATGCAATTGACAGTGCGTTAAAAAAATATAATCTTGTCATTGTATCCCTTCATAGCCATGATATCCGCTATGCCAGGCAATTCGGACTGGATATGAAGGTGGTTGCCTATCTTGACAGCCTTTCAGTGAGAAAGAAAGTAATCCTGAACCTCTTTGCAAACCCGTATGCCGTAAATCTTTTTGCTGATCCGCTCCGGTTCAGTGCCATTCTGCTTGGATTTGACAGCAACCGGTACAATGAGGATTATGCCGCACAAATGCTTTTTGGCGGAATACCTGCAATGGGGCGGTTGCCAGTAAGCATTGACAGCGCCCTGACAGAAGGAAAATCTTTTCGTTTTTGTACCCCCATCAGACTGAAATATACTATCCCTGAAGATCTCGGCATCTGCCGCGACAGTCTTGCCCGGATCGATACCATTATCAATCAGGCCATGAATGCTGAAGCCATCCCGGGGTGCGAAATCCTCGCTGCTCAGAATGGTGTAGTTTTCTTCAGAAAAACATATGGGTATCATACCTATCTTGAGGAAACTCCCGTAAATAGCGCCGATTTATATGACATGGCATCGGTTACAAAAATCACCGCCACCTTGCCGGGATTGATGCACCTGTACGATCAGGGACTTCTCTCATTAAACGCTAAGCTATCACTCTATCTGCCAGAACTTGCTTCAACCAACAAAGCAAACCTGGTGGTAAAAAATATGCTTGTACACCAGGCTGGATTAGTGGCATGGATTCCTTTCTATCTGAATACTCTTCAGAACCTGAGAAAAGGACAGTCGGTTTTCAGCAGCACCTCTTCAGATGACTATCCATTCTTCGTCACTAAAAATGTCTATGCCAGCCGTAACCTTACACTGAAAAGCATTTTGTACAGCTCTGTTCCCAAACCCGGCTACACCACCCAAGTGGCCGATCACATTTTTATTCTCGATTCATACCGCGACAGTATACAGAACGCCATCAACGTTTCTCCGGTAAGCAAGAAAAAGGTATACGTATACAGTGATCTCACCTTCCTATTGTTTCAAAGGGTACTGGAACGACTTACGAATGAAAAGGAAAATATTTATGTTCAACAACAGTTTTACAGACCGCTGGGTATGAATTATACCGGGTTCCTTCCCTTGGAAAGGTTCAGCAAATCGATGATCGTTCCCACAGAGAATGATGTGATCTTCAGGAAACAACTGCTCCAGGGGTATGTGCACGATCCGGGAGCTGCTTTGCTTGGCGGGGTAGCGGGGCATGCAGGGCTCTTCTCCAATGCCAACGACATGGCAAAGATCATGCAAATGTACCTGTGGAAGGGGGAATACGGCGGACAACGCTTTTTTTCATCCTCTACCATCGACCTGTTTACCTCCTGCCCCTTCTGCCGCAAAGGCAACCGAAGGGGATACGGATTTGATAAGCCTGTTACCGACGGTACACCCACAGGGCCAACCTGCACCGAAGCCTCTCTCGCATCATACGGACATACCGGTTTCACTGGAACCATGGTATGGAACGATCCTGAAAACCAACTGTTGTATATTTTCCTGTCAAACCGGGTACATCCCGATCAGAACAATCCCAGGCTTTCCGATATGAACGTGAGAACCAATGTCCAGGAGATATTTTACCGTGCACTGAAGAATGAAAAGCCTTTGCCTTTCTGAGAAAAGCCATTTGGAGTTTTATTAACCAAGCTTTATATACTATGAAACCAACCCATATTGAACACATAGGTATTGCAGTTAGCAGCATTGAAGAAGCCAGAAAGTACTATGAAAAAGTGCTTGGACTAGAATGTTATGCCATTGAAGAAGTACCGGAACAAAAAGTAAAAACGGCTTTTTTTAAGGTGGGTAACACCAAAATCGAATTGCTGGAATCGACTGATCCGGAAGGACCTGTGGGAAAATTTCTCGACAAAAAGGGACCGGGCATTCACCATATTGCATTTGCTTTCGAAGAGGTAGCGCCTGCATTGACCGAAGCTGCAGACCATGGCGCCGTTTTGCTCGATTCTAAACCAAGAAACGGCGCCGAAGGTCTGCTCATTGGATTCCTGCATCCAAAATCCACCGGTGGAGTCCTTACCGAATTCTGTGGGGGAAAATAACGAAACTAAAAACTTCAAATCCGATACGAATATAGCCTGCCTTGCTTTCAGCCCTGGTAATGTTCATAATAGTCAAACCCTAAAAGCAATGATTCATTTCCTGATGAAGGAATGAGAGAGATATTATTTAACATATCCCAATTTTAATCACATATCTCTGGTCGGGTTAAATTTGTATACAACGCTTAAAACGATCGTATGAACCCGACAATAGCTCTTGCCGGTAATGCGGGGCCAGATGTACGCTCAGACTGCCAGGTGCAGCTTGAGATTAGGAACTCCGGGGGACTGGATGTTGTCATTGAAAGCAAGGTCAAAGCCCTGTATGGAGAATCTATCCGTGAAACCTGCCTGGAGGTATTACATTTTTTTGAGATAGGGCATGCGGCGCTGAAGATCACCGATAACGGAGCGCTTCCTTTTGTCATTGCCGCAAGGGTAGAAGCGGCCCTCGCTTCACTGATGCCAATCAGTAAAGAATTCTGGAT
>JAKAMP010000171.1 GCA_021812865.1 Bacteroidota bacterium
GATTTCAGTATAAAACAAATCTCATATGGCACAAAATTAGACAAGACGGAGGTCCTGATGGTAGGGGAGTTGGATTTTATTTTAGAAATACTACTGAAATTATCCTTTTTGGAACCAGAGGGCATCTTCGTACCCTATCTCCTGGTAGAAGCCAGGTAAATATTATAAAGTCAAGGAAATTTGAGCATTCAAGAAAACCTGATGAACTTTATGAAATTATAGAAAAGTGTAGCCCTGGCCCATACCTTGAACTCTTTGCACGAGGGATTCGTGACAAATGGGATGTTTTTGGCAATCAGGCTAATGAGGGTTATGAGCCTGGTTGGAAGACGTATGATCTCAATTCAAGTACTGCCAAGAAAATAATTTGAATTTTCTGATAGTTTTTATCATCTTAATTGCCAAATCTAATTTTTATTCATACTTCAGCGCCTCTACCGGATTGGCCTTTGCGGTAGCATAAGCCTGCCAGGCCACGGTGGCAACGGCTATGATCAGGGCCAGCAGCCAGGCCAGCACAATGGAGCCCCAGCCCACCTGCACATGATAGGCAAACTGTTGCAGCCACTTGTTCATTACCCAGAAGGTTGCAGGGATGGCAAACACCCCGGCCAGCATAACCCAGCGCACGTATTCGGTGGTGAGCAGTTGCATCACGTTCGCCGTGGAAGCGCCCATTGATTTACGAACTCCAATTTCCCTTGTGCGCTGCATGGCCAGGTAGGACGACAGGCCGAACAACCCTATGGAAGCGATCAGGACTGCCAGTATGGCAAAATACATAAACAACCGGGCCAATCTGTCTTCCGCATGATAAGCCTGGTTGAACGATTCGTCTACAAAACCATACTCGAAAAGGTAATCCGGGCAAAGCTTGTTCCATACGGTTTGCAGATGCGTAATCGCTGCGGGTACCTGGTCTTTCGCGATACGGATGCTGGCCGTGTTCCAGCCCCGGTCTTCCCATACAATGGCCAGGGGACCAATGGGTGAATGAAGCGGATTGAAATGAAAATCCTTCACCACGCCCAGGATCTCGTACTTTCGGTTATCCTGTCCCACGGTTTGTCCCACAGGATTCTTCAGGCCCAGAAGCTTTACCATTTCTTCGTTCATGATGCACTTGCCCGAGTCGGATGGATTGGAACGGTCAAAGCCCCTTCCCTGGACTATTTCCAGTCCCATGGTCTGCAAAAATTCAGGATCAGTGCCCATATAAGTATACTGCAGGTCTTCTCCTTTTTCAATGATCGATTCCTGCCACGTCACACCTCCCAGCGCCTGGGTGCTGAAGGAAACATTTTTCACCGAAGGATCGGCAAACAACATTTGTCTCAGGGCATCTTCAGAATGTTTCAGTTCGCCATTCAACGCTATGGTGATGACGGGATCTTTGGTGAATCCAAGATTTTTGCCCCTCACATAGTTCAACTGCCGGTAAATGGTGAAGGTCGAAGCAATGAGAAAGACGGAGATGGCAAACTGGAATACGATGAGCCAGCGCCGGAAATTCAGGGCGCCCTTTCCTTTTGTTTTGGTACCTTTCAGGCTCAGTGCCGGCTGCAGCTTGCTAAGGTAGAAGGCAGGATACAGTCCGGCCAGCAATCCAGTTACCAAAGGCAGCAGTAATCCCATTCCCACCAGCCACCAGGCTGCATTTCCGGAGAATGAAAGGGTTCGCTGAACCAGCTCGGAAAAAGTGGGTTTGAACAGTTCCACGAATACCAGCGACAACTCTGTGGCAATGAGGGCGAAAAGCAATGCTTCTCCCAGGAATTGCATGATGAGCAGCTTGCGGTCGGCCCCGATCACCTTGCGCAGGCCAATCTCTTTGGACCGGGCAGCGGCCCTGGCAGTGGTCAGGTTGATGAAATTCACGCAGGCGATAAGCAACACGAAAGAGCCTATGGCCAAAAACAGCATCAGCATGCCTTTGTTGGCCTTCGGGGACGGAATGTCATATTTCAGTGCAGTGAAGTATACGCTGCTGAGTGGCCGCAGACTAAAGTTCAGGGGATGATCCTTAAACTGGGGCAGGGCATTGATAAACCGGTTGACCTTGGCCGACAATGCACTGACATTGGCCTTGTCGCTGAGGAGGAAATAGGTATGATAGTTCCAGCTGTCGTACCGGTCGAGGAACTGGGGCCAGTGATACACCTCCTTCAGGGTAGGGAAATAGGAAATGGAGTTCAGCTTTACGCTGAAATGATCGGGATCCTTTATAATACCAGTGACCGTATAATCGAAGGCATTATTGATCCTCACCGTTTTATTCATGGGATCGGTTAATCCAAAGAGTCTATGGGCTTCCGATTGGGTGAGGATCAGCGAAAAAGGAGCCTTTAGCGCCATCCTGGGGTTCCCCTGGATGAAATGAAGGGTGAAAATGTCGAGAAAACCCGAATCGGCATAAATGAGATTCTCCATCTTCTTGAGTTCGGCGCCGATCTTTACATTTACCGACAATCCATCAAAAGTCGAAACCCTGGAAAATGCCTTGATCTCGGGGAATTGCGCTGCAACCGCAGGTCCAAAGGCAGTACCGAGAAGCGCCCAGTCCTCCTTTTCCAGCCTGTAAATATGGTCATACTGTTTGTTAAACCGGTCGTATTGCCATTCGCTATGAACGTATAGCAGGATAAGCCCGAAGATGGCAATGCCCAGCATCAATCCGAGTACGATAATGACTGAGTATGTTTTCTGCCTTAAGATATTCCTGAAAGCAACAAGTAAAATATTTCTGATCATGGGTGTGAGATTGGGTTCATATAGCCGGACTGTGTCATATGGCTTGGAAAGGCAATTTCAATTCGTGTGCCCGTTTTGTTATATAAATGAAAAACAAAGTGTTGTGATTTCATGTTTCCATAGATATGTTGGATTTTCCAACAAGAGTGTTTGTTTTCGGGCAATGATGTGACCTTCAACCTGAAACCGTAGAAAAACAGGTTCATTCAATGGATATTCAGTTGCAGGCAATCGCAAAATCATCATCCATGAATAATTCTGCCAATAGCCAAAAGCAAACAGCCAAAAGCGTTGACAAATTCCGTAGGGTTAAAACGCTCCATAATAAATTCAGGTCAATCAAACACAATGGTGCGGTTTCCATGAGTCAGTATCCTGTGCTCGCTGTGGTAACGGAGTGCACGGGCCAGTACTATTCGTTCGAGGTCACGGCCCTTACGGATAAGATCCTGCACCATATCCTTGTGGGAGATGCGGGCGATATCCTGTTCGATGATGGGCCCTTCATCGATCTCAGAAGTAACATAATGACTGGTTGCCCCGATGATCTTCACTCCCCGTTCATAAGCCTGTTTGTATGGATTGCCTCCAATGAAGGCCGGCAGGAAGGAATGATGGATATTGATGATCCTTTCCGGGTACCGGCACACAAAAGACGAAGAGAGCACCTGCATATACCTTGCCAGCACAATAGTTTCAACATGGCTCTCCTGCAATAGCCGGATTTCCTTCTCTTCCTGTTCTTGCCTGTTCCCCGGGGTAATGGGAAAGTGATAAAAGGGAATGCCGTCCTGCTTTGCAAGAGGCTCTAAATCGGGATGGTTAGAAATCAACATCGAAATATTGACAGGAAATTCACCCAGTCTTTGCCTCCATAGCAGTTCCTGAAGGCAATGGTCGTATTTGGACACAAAAATGGCAATGTTCATTCTCGTCCCTGAAAACCTGATTTTCCACCTGGCCTCGAATTTATCGGCAATAGGAGCAAAAGCGCTTTCAACCAGGTCTTTCGGAAGAGTAAACAGGTTCATGTCCCAGGCCACACGGATAAAGAACATGCCTTCATCCGGGTCAGCATGCTCATCGAGATCGACGATGTTGCCTTCATGACTGGAAATGAAATCCGATATCCGGGATACCAGTCCCTTCCTGTCCGTGCAGGAAAGTAAAAGGATGGCTTCTTCTGGTTTTGCTTGCGGCATCTGGTTGTTATTTGTTGGTCATGGCAGGGATTTGAGCTTATGTCTTCCGATGCCAGAACTTATCTATCCTATGAAAAGGAAATACTGATTATTTTTACTTTTTTTGTCTGGCTTTTGCCCATTTATTTCTGACCTTTCACAATGTTCTTCGGCCAGCGATCTGCAATGTTTTCTTCACCTTTAAAATATTCGGTTTTCGCCTGCTGATCAAACATTTCGAAGGAGGGGAGAAGGGCAATTTTCCCGGTATCCGGGTAATCCACGATGTCAATTCCGTGGGCAGCCCGTATATCGAGGTATTCACAATCCTGTTCAGCACGGTTATATAGCTGATGGGCGCCGGAAGGGCCTTCCTCAAAGAACACCACATCTCCCTTTTTGAGTACCTGGAATCCTTCAGGCATGCGCAGGGTAACCTCGCCCTTAAGGATCATGAAGAGCTCTTCGGATGCCCGGTGTGCATGATAAGGAAAAGAAAATTTTCCAGGGCCCAGAATCCGGATATCGAAATTCAGTGATTTCGAGTTGGCTGTTTTTCCCAATCGGGGCGTAGTCATCCACCTGTACGCCTCAACAGGCGATTCCCTTATGGTAAAAGATAGTTCGTTTCTGTGAAAAATGGTTGGCATATCCCCTCCGTTTATACAAATATATATCTTTATTGACTGACTGCTATTTTGTCGTGTTTTCTCTTCTGGCATGTAGGTTGATGAACGTGGGGTCACAAGGTATACACTTTAGGTTCCTTGTTTTGTTTGTTATCTTTGTGAAATTCTTATTTCAAACTGAATTGTAAATAATTATTAATCATAAAATCGAATTCCAGTATGTCGTTATTCAAGCCATTACAGGATTTACCCAAGGAAGAAAGGAAAACTATCGAAGGGAAGTCCGAGCATGTCCATTGCCTGATCATTGGTTCAGGCCCTGCGGGTTACACGGCAGCCATTTACACAGCCCGTGCAAACCTCAATCCCGTGATGTACGAAGGTTTGCAGCCGGGAGGCCAGCTTACCACCACCACCGAAGTGGAGAATTTCCCGGGATACCCTGAAGGGATTACCGGTCCCGTGTTGATGGAAGACCTGAAGAAGCAGGCTCAGCGTTTCGGAACCGATATCCGTTGGGGTGTAGCTACCGATGTGGATTTCTCGAAGCGCCCCTTTACGGTGATCATTGATGAAAAAACATCTATAACCGCCGACGCGGTAATCATTGCCACAGGAGCAACTGCCAAATACCTCGGATTGGAAAGCGAAAAGAAGTTCATGGGTTCGGGCGTTTCGGCCTGCGCAACCTGTGATGGGTTCTTCTATCGTGGCCAGGATGTGGCGGTGGTGGGTGGTGGCGATACGGCCTGTGAGGAAGCCCTTTACCTGGCCGGATTGGCAAAGAAGGTTTACATGATTGTCCGCAAGAACTACCTCAGGGCATCACAAATCATGCAGGAAAGAGTGCTTTCCGCTCCCAATATTGAAGTGTTGTTCGGGCATCGCACCAGGGAAGTCGTGGGTTCTCAGAGTGTGGAAGGGGTGATTTTGCTGAACAGCAGGGATGAGGAAGTGCGCATCGATGTGCAGGGCTTTTTCGTAGCTATCGGACACCAGCCCAATTCGGACTTTGCAAAGAAATTCCTGGAAACCGACGAGGTGGGATACATCAAAACCGTTCCCGGAACCAGCAAAACCAATATTCCCGGCGTATTTGCCTGTGGCGATGTGCAGGACAAAACCTATCGTCAGGCTGTAACCGCGGCGGGTTCAGGTTGTATGGCTGCCATCGATACCGAGCGTTTCCTGGCTGAAAACAAATAGATACTGCCATTGAGTCATGAAAAAAGCCTGCTGTGATTCATACAGCAGGCTTTTTATTGGGTATATTCCACTTATCCTTTCGGGATAAAAGTCTTGGGATATTTGCCTTCCTGGAGTTTTTTGGAAACCTGCTCGAATGCATCCACCGTATATTTTACATCTTCCAATGTATGAGCCGCTGTAGGAATGATGCGGAACATGATCACACCCTTGGGAACTACAGGATAAACTACCATGGAACAGAACAATCCGTAGTTTTCCCGCAGGTCAACGATAATATTCTGGGCTTCGGGAACAGAGCCCGCAAGGTAAACGGGGGTTACGGGTGATTCGGTATTGCCGATGTTGAGTCCCTTTTCGCGCAACCCTTTCTGAAGGGCATTGACATTGGCCCACAGTCTCTCTCGAAGAGCAGGTTCAGTGCGAATAAGCTCAAGCCTTTTCAATGCACCCATAACCATAGGCATAGGCAGGGCTTTTGCGAAGATCTGTGAGCGCATGTTGTAGGCCAGGTAATCGATCACATATTCGTCGCCTGCCACAAAACCGCCAATACCAGCCATAGCCTTGGCGAAGGTGCCGAAGTAAAGGTCAACCTTGTCCATCACACCCAGTTGCTCGCTTGTACCTGCACCGCTAGGGCCCATGGTGCCAAATCCGTGCGCATCGTCAATCAGTACACGGAAATTGTATTTTTTCTTCAGTTCAACGATCTTGTCCACTTTGCCAAGGTCGCCCGACATGCCAAACACGCCTTCGGTAATTACCAGGATAC
>JAKAMP010000172.1 GCA_021812865.1 Bacteroidota bacterium
TCGGGAACCGCACGTTGAGGCGAAGCCGAAATCCCGGACGCGTAGCGATCGGGAACCGCACGTTGAGGCGAAGCCGAAATCCCGGACGCGTAGCGATCGGGAACCGCACGTTGAGGCGAAGCCGAAATCCCGGACGCGTAGCGATCGGGAACCGCACGACATATCATCCGCCGAGGCAGAGACCACCAGACCAGTCAGACCAGTCAGACCAGACAGACCATCCGCCGCGGCGGAGACCAGACAGACCATCCATTCACCTGATTTTTTCACTCTTTCGCCGATTTCCCCTTCCCTTTCCCCCTTTTCTCCCCTTTCTTTGCCCTACATTCTCCCCATGCCCCTGCAACACTTTTCTCATCACACAGATTATAAATATGTTATATCCTTATGTTAAATAATTGTAAACTCAGGAAACTTTTTATACGAAAATTGTTTCTATAGTTTATTTCTTTCTATTTTTGCAGCATGGACTCAGAATTACAAAATATTCTCGAACGCATCTTGGGCCTGTATAGAAAGTATGGGATAAAAAGCGTTACCATGGACGATGCTGCAGCCGAACTGGGTATCTCCAAAAAAACCTTGTACCAGTACTTTTCCGATAAAGACGACCTGGTTTCCAAAACTATCGAGTACGAAGCATCCAAACGCATCAAAGAATTCGACGATATACAGGATAAAAACCAGGATGCCATCGCCGAACTGCTTGAGGTCAGTCATTGCCTCAACCTCATCATCCAGGAATACAGCGCGGTGATTGAACACGACCTCAAAAAATATTACCCCTCCCATTACAACCGTATACAGGAACTGCGCAGGGTAAACATGTACGAATCGGTCATCCGTAATATCCGGAAAGGCAAGAAGGAAGGTATATTCCGCTCCGACCTCAACGAGGAGATTATCGCCAAGATCTATGTCTCACGCATCATGTGCATGCACGAAAACCCGTTCTTCACCACCGGCGAACTCGCATCTTCCCAGGTCTTCTACGAAATCCTCTTCTACCATATACGGGGAATCGCCAACGAAAAAGGACTTCAGCTGCTCGACCAATATCTGAAACAGGATACCTATAAACTGAACAATAACCTTAGCGCCGCCGGACTGGCATAATAGCGCAGTTTTTAACCAACAGATAACCAATTAAAATTGACAATAAAAATGAACAAAGCTTTGATCGCGGGAACCTTACTCCTCTTCCTGAATATTCCCGCATGGAACCAGCAGAATAACAGCGCACCGCTTAAATTCTCCCTCTCCCAGGCGCAGGATTATGCCGTTACCAACAGCTATACCACCCGCAACAGCAAACTCGACCTCGAAAGCGCAAGGAAAAAGGTACTCGAAACCACCGCCATCGGTCTGCCTCAGTTTACCATCGGCGCAAACTATCAGCATCTTTTCAATATCCCTACCTTCTCTATTCCAACCACCGGAATAACCCAGTCAAAACTTACCGGTACAACCATTACTGATCTGGAACAAAAGGGAATCATCACCCAGGTTCCGGTTTTTGGCGGAGATGCCTCTCAGTACTACGTCAAAACTCCGGGTATTCCCCTGGGTTCGCCGAACAATACCACTTTCAACTTTACCTTGTCCGAGTTAATTTTCAGCGGGGAATACATTGTCGGTCTGCAGGCCTCCCGCACCTTCAAGCAACTCTCCGAACAAGCCTACGCCAAAACCACCCTCACCACTAAGGAACAGGTCGCCGATTCGTATTTCCTGCTCCTCATCCTCAGGGAAAACTTCTCCATCCTCTCCGATAACCTCAAAAACATGAATTCTACCCTCTCCGACATCACCCGTATGAAGGAAAAAGGCTTCGTCGAACAAACCGATGTGGACCAGATCGGCATTACGGTGAAAAATCTCGAAACAACCCTCAACTCCCTGAAGGGACAGATCGATGTGACCGGGAAACTCCTCAAATTCCAGATGGGCATCGACTTCGAACAACCCATCGAGCTTACCGACTCCCTCGCCGGCATCATTAGCCAGACCAACACGATGTTGTTTGCTGGCGCTCAATTCAATGTCGATAACAGCATCGATTACCAGCTCATGAAAACCAATGAAGGCCTGTCGGCCCTCAGCCTCAAAAGAGAAAAATCCAAATACCTGCCCACCTTTTCAGCATTCTACCAGCACCAGGAACAAAGCAATCCTGCCGCCTTCAACTTCATGATGAAGGATGTGCTGGGCGTGACCATGTCCTTCCCCATCTTCACCAGCGGATCCCGCATCGCTAAAGTATCACAGGCGAAAATGGACCTCGAAAAGAACCGGAACAACCTTGACCTTACCCGCCAGTCGCTCATTATGGACTTTGAAAAATCTAAAAACGACTACCTCACATCCTGGGCTAACTCCAATACCAACAAGCAAAGCTATGAGCTCGCCAAACGGGTGTACGAGAAAACCCTCATCAAATACAAACAGGGTATGGCTTCCAGCCTCGATCTCACCCAGAGCAATACGCAACTCCTTACCGCCGAAAGCAATTACTATACTTCCCTCCTTAACCTGCTCAACGCCAAATCGAAACTCGAACGCATACTCTCAGACAACTGATTTTCCCCCATAGAAACAATTCCATACCATGATGTCAAAAAATTTCCGCAATACAATGAAAACAAAAGCGCTACTTGGTCTGGCCATCCTTGCGATGGTTTCATGCTCAGGCAACAAACAGGCTAAACTCGAAAGCCTCAAATCAAAGCAGGCTAAACTGAATGAACAGATTAAAACCCTCGAAGAACAGCTCGCACCCGCCGATTCCCTGAATCTGCTGAAGAACGCTTCATATGTGGTGGCGCAGCCGATAGAACCTTCTGTTTTCCACCATTATATCGAAGTGCTGGGCAAGCTCGACGGCGACGATAACGTTCCCATCAGCGCCCGCGCTGCCGGAACCATCGAATCCATCAACGTTAACGTTGGCCAGAGGGTAGTTAAAGATCAGATCCTTGCCCGCATCGAAAGCAAGATGGTCGAGAAAAGCCTTTCCGACATGGAGGCCAACTACAAGTATGCCAATGATCTGTATGAAAAACAAAAGTCCCTTTGGCAACAGAACGTGGGTTCGGAAAATGACTACCTGCGGGCCAAAACAAACAAGGAAAGTATGGAAGCGCGCCTCGCCTCCCTTAGGGAACAGCTCGATATGTATACCATCAAATCACCTATCAACGGTACCCTCGAGGAAAACAACATCAAGGTAGGCCAGTCCGTCGCCCCCGGTGTGCCCGTGATGCGCGTGGTGAACTTTGCCAGGCTCAAAGTAACGGCCGACCTTGCTGAATCGTACGCCACCAGGGTACAGGAAGGCGACCATGTACTGGTGTATTTCCCCGACCTGAAAAAGGAAGTCACCGCGGTGGTCAATTTCTCCAGCCGGGTAAACCGTACCTTCTCCGTAGAAGCACGCATCAGCGATATCTCACCCGACCTGAAAGCCAATATGCTTGCCGTGCTGAAAATCAACGACTATAAAGCCCCGAATGCCCTCGTGCTCCCCATCGATGTGGTACAGAACGACCAGCAAGGCAACTATGTATTCGTTGCCAAACAACATTCTTCTGCCTATTCTGCAAAGAAAGTGCGTGTAACCACCGGCCAGTCATACAACGATATGATCGAGATCACCGGCGGACTGAAACCCGGCGATAAGGTCATAACCACCGGTTACCAGAACCTCGAAGATGGACAGCCAGTCAGGTTATAATGTGTGTCGATTATAATATTTTTCAAATTTTTAAAGATTGTTTCCATATGCTCCGAAATATTGCAATCAGTAAAATGATCAATTTCTTTAAAAATTCGTGATAAATGCTAATCGGCTATAAAGATTCTCTATTCTTAAGCCTCAAAGCACTGTACAAGCCATGCGGGAGGCTGTCCACGAAATGTGCGAACCCGGAGTTTTGCGGCCTCTGTCGCGCCAGACTGTGCGACAAGCAAAAGCTCCAGGTTGCCCGCCAGAACGACATAGTCGGGCTGGGATTTCGTGGGGCCCTTTTCCCCGCCTGCCATATGTTTGCCTGCTCATTGACGGGCAGGTTTCGTCTATTTCTTTTGGGCAAACAAAAGAAATGGACTCGGGTTTGGGGTGAAACCCCAATTATTTTAAGCCTATAAATCTTAATAAACATGGAACAAAAATTCAAGGAATTTAAACCAACCAGCTGGGCTATCGACAACAGAATGAGCATGTTCGTGCTCGCTTTTGTGGTGGGGCTCTTCGGATTCCTCAGCTATCTCAATATACCCAAGGAACAGTTCCCCGAAATTGTCATCCCTACCATCATCGTGAATACGGTCTATCCGGGTACCTCCCCTTCCGACATGGAAAACCTGGTAACCCGCCCGATCGAAAAAAATATCAAGTCCATCAACGGGGTGAAAAACATCACCAGCAACTCCATGCAGGATGTCTCTACCATCGTGGTGGAATTCAATACGAATGTGGAAGTGAAGGAAGCCAAACAACTGGTGAAGGATGCCGTGGATAACACCGCCAGGGACCTCCCCAACGACCTTCCCTCTCCTCCTTTTGTGAAGGATATTGATTTCGCCGAAATCCCCATCATGTATGTCAACATGTCCGGCGATTATGACCTCGACCGGCTCAAGAAATATGCCGACGTAGTGAAGGATCGCATCGAATCGTTGAAAGAGATCACCCGCGTAGATATTGTCGGCGCCCTCGACCGCGAAATCCAGATCGATGTGGATATGTACAAGATGCAGGCAGCCAGCGTCACTTTCGACGCCATCGCCCGCGCTGTGGCCAACGAAAATATGACCATCTCCGGAGGTTCCATCACCAACCACGGAATTACCCGTACCATCCGCGTGGTGGGTGAATTCACCAGCGTGAACCAGATCAAGGACGTCAGCCTCATCTCCTCCTCCGGCGCCATTGTGAAACTGTCCGGTATCGCCGATATCAAAGATGGATTCCACGATCAGGAAAGCTTCGCCCGCCTCGATAAGAAAAATGTCATCACCCTTAACGTGATCAAGAAAAGCGGACAGAACCTCCTCAACGCCGCCGACCAGATCAAGGTTATCCTCAGCGACCTCCAGAAATCCCGCCTGCCAAAAGACCTCAACGTGACCATCTCCGGCGATATGTCCCACTTCACCCGTACCACCCTCTCCGACCTCAACAACACCATCATCATCGGGTTCATCCTCGTTACCCTCGTGCTCATGTTCTTCATGGGCCTCACCGATGCCTTTTTCGTGGGACTTTCCATCCCGCTTGCTATGGCGCTGTCGTACATTGTGCTGCCGCTCTTCGGCTTCACCATGAACATGCTCGTGATGTTCGCCTTCATCTTTGCCCTCGGAATTGTCGTCGACGATGCCATCGTGGTGATCGAAAATACCCACCGGATCTTCAGAAAAACAGGCCTCGACATCAAAACCGCCGCGAAATTCGCCGCTGGCGAAGTATTCCTTCCTATCTTCTCGGGTACCCTCACCACCCTCGCCCCCTTCTTCCCACTTGCCTTCTGGCCCGGTATCACAGGAAAATTCATGTACTATATCCCCGTAACCCTTATCGTTGCCCTCTTTGCCTCACTCATCGTGGCATACCTGCTTAACCCCGTTTTCGCCGTTACCTTCATGACCCATGAAGACGATAAGAAACGTCCCGATATGCGAAGGGTATTTACTATCGGACTCGGCATTGCCTTCGTATCTGCCCTCCTCCACCTGGTAAAATGGCATGGAATAGCCAACTTCGGCATACTCATCGGCATCCTGTACGTGTTCCATAATGCCTACGGCTATAAAATGCTGCTTAATTTCCAGCATACCACCATTCCCAAAACACTCAACTTCTATGAAAGAACGCTCCGCTATATCCTCGGGGGAAAACGTCCCTATAGGGTTCTGTATTCCGTGATCGGACTCTTCCTCCTCGCTATCGTCATTACCGGAGCCGCAAAGCCCAAGGTCTTCTTCTTCCCCGACAATGAACCTACCTACATCAATGTATTCATTAAACTGCCCGTGGGTACCGATGTGAAATATACCGACTCCATCACCTCCATGGTCGAAAACAAGCTGTATGCCCTCCTGGGCGATAAAAACCCTGTGGTCGAATCGGTCATCTCCAACGTAGCCCTCGGCGCTTCTGCCTCCCTGTTCGATTCCGGAAACAAAACCTCCAACCTGGCCAAGGTTACCGTTAACTTTGTTGAATATGCCAAACGGCACGGCGTTTCCACTGGAAAGTACCTCGACCAGTTCCGCAATGCCCTGAAGGATATCCCTGGCGCAGAAATCACCGTCGAGAAGAACAAGATGGGCCCGCCTACCGGATCGCCAATCAATATTGAAGTAACCTCCGATGACCTCGAACAGTTGCTGGCCACTACCCGTGATTTTGTTAAAACACTCGATTCCATTAACATTCCGGGCATCGAGGAACTGAAAACCGATTTCGACAACTTCAAGCCCGAACTGATTGTCGACATAGACCGTGAACGGGCCAACCGCGAAGG
>JAKAMP010000173.1 GCA_021812865.1 Bacteroidota bacterium
ATAAATTTATGGTTTTATAATTAATCACAAACAATTCATTTTCAATAGATAGTGCAAATACTAATCGTCTATATGATTTATAAACAGGTTCTTACTAATCCTTTTTCCGGAAATCCTTTCAGTCAAGTTGTAACTGTTGAAGGATGACGGGGATTTTCTTTAATGGATCATTCTTTGGATGATCTCGCCGGTTTTCCTGTCTTTCAGGATCAGTTTCACCGAGCCGTCGGGAAGGGTTTCTTCCTTTACAAAGAGAAAATCCTTGTCGTATTCTTTCAATGCCGAGATGGGATCGCTCTTTGCTTTGCCTCTCCATACCTGCAGGGTAACGGGTTCCCATTTTTTCGATTTGGCTGAGCGGTAACAGGCGTCCATGATCTCATTTACGATGTAGCCGTCGTAGAAGTCCTCGCTGCAATGCCCGTTCTGTTCAAGGGCTTGGAAGAAGTCGGTGAACATATTGGTATATCCCAGTTCTGCCACCTCGTCGCCCACGGGAAAGATCCATCCTTTTTCGGTTTCGGCTTTTTCGGCCACGTAACCTCCTTTTCCGCCGGCGGTGAACATTTCAAAGCCGGTGCGAAGGAAGTTGTTGATCCATATGGTTCCTTCGGTTCCCATCACTTCGTCGCGCAAATCCATTCCCCCGCGAAACGACCAGCTCACTTCGAACTGCCCAATGGCGCCGTTCTCGTATTTCACGAATCCCAGGGCATTGTCTTCCGCGTCGATGGGTTTCACCAGAGTTTCGGCCCAGCACATCACCTCCACCGGTTTGATATCCTTCCCGATGTAATTCCTGGAAATCTCGATGCAATGGCATCCCATATCGAGCAGAACGCCTCCGCCCGAGATGTCCTTTGTCCAGAACCAGTTGCTGTGAGGCCCGGGATGCGTTTCTCTCGACCGGGCCCAGGTTACCTGTCCGATGGCTCCGTTACGCACCGACTGGAGCGCTTTCGTGGTTTTAGGAGGATAAACAAGGTCTTCCATGTAACCATGCACTACGCTGGCTTTTTCCACAGCATCGAGCATCTGCTTTGCTTCGACGGCATTTCTGCCCAGCGGTTTGGTGCAGAATACAGCTTTTTTCGCCTCCGCCGCCATCAGCACCGCTTCCAGATGAAGGTTATTGGGCAGGGCCACCACTACCACGTCCACATCGGGGTCGTTGATGGCATCGCGCATGCTGGTAGTCCACCTGGGGATTCCATGTTTTTGCGCGAAGCGTTTGCCCCGCTCGTTGTCACGTGAATAAATTACCTGTACACGGTCCCTGCTTCGTTGTCCATGCAGGGAAAAGGAATAGAAATCGCCGATGAACCCGGCTCCGAGCATTGCCACTTTTGCCATGGGTGTAAGTTTAATTGAGGTCAGGTCTGTTTTTCAGCTTCTGACAGAAAGTTAGCAAATCCCTGCTTTTTAGAAGCGCGCAAGGCTGTTTTTTCCACGAAAATCGTATTCGAAAATTGTTCCGGCTGTCCTCATCTCTGCTTCAGCCTTTTATATAATGATATCTATCATGAAAGAAGAGATGAAATCGCATTTGATTTTCAGCCTATTCCTTATTATTTTTGAGGTAATCCTAATACTTCGCTTATGAAGGCAAAAATTTTAACCCTTGTGGTCATGGTTTTGTTCCTGGGCCATGCCCGGGCACAGGTCGACAACAATAAACGCCTTGAGGGATCATGGCTTGGTACGCTTTCTGTAAACAGCATAAATCTCCGGGTAATTTTCAAATTCAAGCTGAGCGGCGATACGGTGAAAGTCACTCTCGACAGTCCCGACCAGGGCGCCAAAAACATTCCCCTGAAAGGCGGATGGATGAAAGGCGATTCGGTATTCATTGATGCACCGGCGCTTCGTGGATTTTACCATGGAGTGATGCTGCCCGGTGATTCGCTGGTGAATGGAAACTGGACCCAAGGCGGTGCAAGTATGTCGCTTACCCTTCATCATCTGAAGATGGAATTCAAAATGAACCGGCCGCAGGAGCCGAAAGGGCCATTTCCTTATGTTTCTGAGGATCTCACTTTCCTGAATGCCAAAGCGAACATCGAACTGGCCGGAACTTTGACACTTCCGCAAGGTAAAGGGCCATTTCCTGCCGTAGTAATGGTTACCGGCTCGGGCCGTCAGAACCGCGACGAAGAACTGATGGGCCATAAACCCTTCCTGCTGATTGCCGATTACCTCACCCGCCATGGCATTGCCGTTTTACGATACGACGACCGGGGCAGTTTCCGCTCACAGGGAAACTTTGCGGAATCCACCACCTTCGATTTTGCCGACGATGCCGAAGCAGCTTTCAATTACCTCAGGCAAAGAAAGGAAATCAATCCCAAAGAGATAGGGATCATTGGTCATAGCGAAGGCGGACTGATCGCTCCCATTGTTGCTTCGAGAAATCCCCAGGTGGCATTCATTGTTATGCTTGCAGGACCAGGAGTACCGGGCAGTGACATCATTCTCGAACAGATCAGGCTCATCGACCAGGCTGCCGGAATGAGCAAGGAAAAGATCGACAATGCTTTGAAGGCTGAGGAGAAATTATTCCGCATACTGAAACAACAGCCTGACCAGGAAAGGGCAGCAGAGATGATGACCGGGGTGCTCGACAAGAATATCGAGGAAGACAAGGACGCTACGCCCGAAGAAAAAGTGCAGGCCAAAAGCAGTATTCCAATGGAAATCAAACAGATCAACACCGTTTGGTTCCGAACCTTTATCGATACCGATCCCCGCGATTACCTGTCGAAGGTCAAATGCCCTGTGCTGGCCCTGAATGGCGCCAAAGATTTGCAGGTTCCCCCTGATCTTGACCTGGCAGAAATAGAGAAGGCTTTAAAGAAAGCCGGGAACAAGCATTCCGAGGTGAAGAAAATGCCCGATCTGAACCATCTGTTCCAGCATTGCACTACCGGCTCGCCCATGGAATACGGTCAGATTGAAGAAACCTTCTCCCCGGAAGCGCTTGGGATCATCGCAGACTGGATATTGAAAACGGTAAAGTAACTGTTTAGGAAAATCAATAAAAATACTGATTCACGTGCAGGGCCGGGTATCCAACCCCGTCCTTGTTGTTTTTGCCACATTAGCCAGCGATGGTAAAAATGAAAGGTTTGTCTCCTGAGCAAAAAGAAGGAACTGCGCCTGCATGCATGCCTATTTCTGTTTGTGTGTCTATAAATCCTGATCAATACAAGCTATTGACATTCAGTAGTTTTTGTTGTAAATTTAAGTAAAGCAATTCTTTCCCGAACGGGCATCAGATGCACCAGAATCCATCTATATGGAAATATTCGTATTCTTTTTCATTGCTGCAGTCTTCCTGATTGCAGGCTGCAGTAACAAAAAGTCAAATGACGTAACTGTTCTGGGCTGGGGCACCCAATATTCAGATTTCCCCGAAACCCTGAAGGGCAAAGTGAAAGAAGTTGTTCAGAATACCTATTGGGCAGTCGACAGCGCCGGCAAAACCGTGAATGGGGCGCTGCTTACCCAGAAGGAATACCAGGATAGCGGACTGATGTCCGGTTTTCATGCCTTCTATAACGACTCCGGTGTGCCGCTCAGGCATGAATATTTTGGCGACAACTCCCAGGTGAACTGGAGTCATGTGAATGAGATTGCAAACGGCAGGGTGGTGAAAGAGAAATGGGTAAGCCACGATACAGTAGGCGGTTATGCATTATTCAATTATAATGACAAAGGCTTTGTTGACAATATTCCCATGCTTTTTGCCGATACCATTTACGGGAAGTTGATTCTGACCAATGATGATAAAGGACATACGATCGGGATGAAAGTATATAATTCAAAGGATGTATTTACAAACCGGGTTAGCTATACCTTGAATCCCGAGGGAAAGACGATAGAAGTAGACCACTACCTGCCCAATGATTTATTGGTATCAAAATTATTGCTGTCATATAACGACCATGGGGGTTTCGACAATGTCAAGATTTGCAGTAAAACCGGGAATATAAAGACAGAGGCTTCCGGTATATATACTTATGATGATAAAGGCAACTGGATCAGGTCTGTATGGACAGTAAACGGAAAACCCATGTATATTGACGAAAGAAGCTATGTATACTATTGAAGACAGTCGTTGTAGCAGAGAATCAGAATGAATTCCCCCCGGTTAGGCAATTTTTCCAAATGGCAATTAGGGCTTCCAGCACCGAAAGAGAGCTTCACCGGGGGTTTTTATGCATGAAAGTTGCGAAAAACAAAACCCTGCACCAAAAAACGCAGGGATTGATATAGGTTTGCGCCAGGTTTGAACCCCGGCAGTGCAAATTTATGAGTTCGTTCGTCCGGGATAAACCTTCAGGGCTTCTTCCAGGCATTTCAGTGCGTTACGCATGTCTTCTGTTTTCAGCACATAGGCTATACGCACCTCCTTCTTGCCCAGTCCGGGTGTATTGTAGAACCCGGTAGCCGGGGCGAGCATCACGGTCTGATTTTCGTATGAAAAATCCTTCAGAAGCCATTCGCAGAACCTGTCGGCGTCGTCGATAGGCAGCCGGGCAATGGAATAGAAGGCTCCACGGGGAGTAGGACAATATACGCCCGGGATTTTATTGAGTGTTTCCACCATGAAGTTGCGCCGTCCGATGTATTCGTCGTACACTTCCCTGAAGTATTCGGGCGGGGTATCGAGCGCTGCCTCTGCCGCAACTTGTCCGAGTGACGGCGGGCTGAGCCTTGCCTGCCCGAACTTGAGCGCCGTGCTGATCACTTCCTTGTTGCGCGAAATCAGCGCGCCTATGCGCACGCCGCACATGCTGTAGCGTTTCGAAACCGAATCGAGCAGCACAACGTTTTCCTCAATTCCTTTCAGTTTCATGGCCGAGAAGTGCTCGTGACCATCGTAGCAGAACTCGCGGTATACTTCGTCGGAGAAAAGATACAGGTCGTGCTTTTTGACGATCTGGCTTAGCTTTTCCAGTTCCTGCCTGGTATACAGGTAACCCGTTGGGTTGTTGGGGTTGCAAATGATAATGCCTTTGGTTCGGGGGGTAATGACCTTCTCAAAATCTTCTGCAGGGGGAAGGGCAAACCCGTCGTCAATTTTCGAGGTAATGGGCGCCACCTTCACTCCCGAAGTGATGCTGAACCCGTTATAATTGGCGTAGAAAGGCTCGGCCACGATCAGTTCGTCGCCGGGATTGAGGCAGCTCATCATAGCAAAGATGATGGCTTCCGATCCACCGGTGGTGGTGATGATCTGGGTATGATCAATATCCACACCAATGCCTTGGTAATACTTTGCGAGCTTTCTGCGGTACGACTCGTTTCCTGCCGAATGGCTGTATTCGATCACTCCCTGAGAAAAATCACTGATCGCCCTGAGAGCGGTAGCAGGAGTGGGAATATCGGGCTGTCCGATATTCAAATGGTAAACTTTAATTCCTTTTTGCTTGGCAGTTTCAGAAAAGGGAACAAGCTTTCTAATAGGAGAGGGGGGCATAAGCCTCCCTCTTTCCGAAATCTGTGGCATAATAAGTTATCAGTTTTTTGCCGGAGCCTGTACTACCGTACCATTGATATGGAGGGTAACCGGATTGGTTGCTGCGTTGGAATAAACGGTGGCTGATTTGTTGAAAGTACCAATAATAGCTGTGTTGTATTTCAGTTTGATGGTTCCCTTTGCACCCGGGGCAATGGGATCTTTGGGCCATTCACTTACGGTACATCCGCAGGAAGGACTTACATTTTTCAATACGAGAGGTTCCTTGCCGGTATTGGTGAAGGTAAAGTCGAAAGCACCATTTCCGTTCACAGTGATGGTACCGAAATCGTGTGTAGTGGTCTCAAACTTAATGTCTACCTTGGGCTGTTCAGTATTCTTCTGGTTATTGGTCTGTGAGCAGCCAACAAAAATGGTAAACATCATGACGGGAATAATGGCAATAAATTTTTTCATAGCCTATAAAATTTTAGCAAATGTAGTGATAATACTCAAAAACTGTACCAGACCGAAAGTGATTTAAATCATCAAATCCGGAGGCACAATTTCTGATTTATACGATGAAAAAGAGGGGATGTTTCACACCGGTTATGGTTTATAATAAAATCTTTCGAATATCACTTTCCCGTTTTTCCAGTGTTGTACGGATACTTCCTCCATCTGAACGCGTTGTCCGCCCTTAAAAGTAACGTCCATCCACCATTCGGCGAAGGCAACCCCGGTTTGTTCGTTCATGGCCGACGATTTGATCTGCGCTCCGTGGAACTCCTGTATTGAGCCCGTGAATTCCTGCTCGAATTTGCGGTTGGCATCCTTACCTTTTCTCAGTTCTCCGCTTGCTTCCTGCATCACTACATTGTCGTCGTAGAATTTTTCAAAGGCTTCCATTGATTTGCCCTGCAGGATCATTTGCTGCAGCTCTGCTGCAAGTGATTGAGTACTCATATGCTTTCGTGTTTGATTAAACGAATGTTGAAATGTTCACAAGAGAAACAAGCAGAGACCGGAAATGTTTCTTTGCAAATG
>JAKAMP010000174.1 GCA_021812865.1 Bacteroidota bacterium
CGATCTAATTCCTCAGGATGATGGGCATAATCGTCGATGTACACATATTTTTCCCCATGAACCTGGATGTCGAACCTGCGCACCACTCCGGCAAAACCTGCGAGCGCCTGCCGCAGGCGGTCAACCGGCACACCCAGGGATATACCTGCAGCCAGGGCAGCCACGGCATTTTCGACATTGGCCTTGCCCGGTAACCCGATTTCAATTTTTCCCTCCTGTCCGGAAGGTGTAACCAGCGTGAACCGGCTCCTGCCCTCTATGTAATGATGATCCATCGCGTAAAAATCGGCCTCTTCCCGGGCAGAATAGGTAAACACCCTGATGTTTCGCCCGGCAGCGGGAGTGAAAGGCAAACCTTTTTTCAGGATAAGAATGCCATTATCTTTTACCTGTTTGGCAAAAAGGCCAAATGACCTGAGCACTTCCTCATGTGAGCCATAAATATCGAGATGATCGGCATCGGCTGAGGTGATCACTGCAAGATGCGGTGTAAGCTGCAGGAATGACCGGTCGAACTCATCGGCCTCGGCCACAATATACCGGTTGCCTTTGCCCAGGATAAGGTTTGAATGATAATTCTTGGAAATCCCACCCAGGAAAGCCATCGCCGGCAAATCCGCCTGCACCAGAAGGTGACTGATCATGGTGGATACCGTGGTTTTCCCGTGGGTGCCTGCCACAGCCACTCCCTCGCTGCTGTTCACGATCATTCCAAGCAGCTGGGAGCGTTTCAGGATATAGCTTTCTTTTTCCCTGAGATAATTATATTCATTATGATCCCTGGGAATGGCAGGCGTATACACAATAAGACTTTCCTCCGGATGGGACAAAACATTTCCAGGGATAAGCGAAACGGAATCCTCGTAATGGATGACCATGCCCTCCTGCTCCAACTGGATGGTAAGCTCGGTGCGTGTACGGTCGTATCCCCACACTTCACGTCCGAGGTGCTTAAAATACCTGGCCAGGGCACTCATACCGATACCGCCTATTCCCAGGAAATAAAAATATTTACGATCGAGTGGTTCCACGTTTCTTTTTCATCATTAATTCTATCACCTCAAAGGCTATTTTATCCGCTGCATCCTGCACACCAAGGGCTTTCAGGTTTGTTGCCAGTTGTGTCATCCTATTTTCGCTGTTCAGCAGCTCAAGGGCAGCCGGTACAAGTTTTTCAATGGATTCCTGGTCCCTGATCATGAGGGCTGCATCTTTCGAAACCAGTGCCTGTGCATTTTTGGTCTGGTGATCTTCAGCTACATTTGGCGAAGGAACGAGAATAACGGGTTTCCCGATGCAGGCCAGTTCTGAAATCGTGATGGCTCCGGCCCTCGAAACAATCACATCGGCCACACTGTATGCCAGGTCCATACGTTCAATGAACGGCATGAGGAGAACATTCTGATGACCGGCCTCCTGCAGGGCGTTTTTGATCTCCTCATGATAGAGCTTTCCACATTGCCAGAGCACTTGTACGGTTTCGCCAATCCTGTTCAGGCCGGCCAGTATGCTCCGGTTGATGGTTGCCGCCCCCAGACTTCCTCCAAGTACCAGGATGATCTTCAGCGAAGGGTCAAGCCTGAAAAACATGCATGCATCTTTTTTTCCATCGCGCATGCGCAGGATGTCCTTGCGAACAGGGTTCCCGGTGAATACAATTTTTCCTGCAGGAAAATACTTTTCCATTCCTTCGAAGGCCACGCATATTTTATGGGCTTTCGCTGCAAGCATTTTATTGGTTACCCCCGCATACGAATTCTGCTCCTGTATCAATGTGGGAATGCCCATGCGGGAGGCCCTGCGCAACACCGGACCGCTGGCATAGCCGCCCACACCCACTACACAATCGGGCGCAAATTCATTCACAATCCGCCTGGCCTTGATCATACTTTGCATCAACCTGACAAAGAACCTGAATATCTTCAGCGATGGCTTCCTTGGAAAGCCCATCACAGGGAGGCCCTCAATAGGGTAGCCTGCCCTGGGCACCTTTTCCATTTCAAGCTTTCCCTCAGCGCCCACAAACAGGATATCAACCCCGATGCCCGATTGTACCACAGCATCGGCAATAGCAATGGCTGGGAAAACATGTCCTCCCGTTCCACCCCCACTGATGAGTAGCCTATACTTTTTGTCCGGCTGGTTCTGCATCTGCTTCAGGTTTAGGTTCGGTTTCCGGCTGCCCGGTATTTTCAGCATTGGCCTCAATGGAATCCACACCACGACTTACACTCAGGATGATTCCAAAAGCGACGCTGGTGAACAACAGGGATGATCCGCCCATACTTACCAGCGGAAGCGTTTGCCCGGTCACTGGCAGCAGGTCGACTGCCACCCCCATATTTACCATGGCCTGGAAAACCAGGCTTACCGCAAGTCCAATTGAAAGAAAAGCTGGGAATGTGCGGTTACTTTTACGCACCATCACCCCTGCCCTATAAAGTACATACAGGTATAGAGCCAGGATCACGATGCCCCCAATAAGGCCGTATTCTTCAACAATGATGGCAAAAATAAAATCGGAATATGGGTGAGGCAGGAAGTTCCGCTGGGTGCTCTTCCCTGGTCCTTTACCCAGGATACCTCCTGTAGCCACTGCAATTTTAGCCTGTTCAGTTTGATAACTATCTTGTCCACCCTGGGTGAAATGTTCAATCCTGGCTTTCCAGGTACCGATGCGGCTGTCCATTTTGAAGGCCATGGCAACCAGCACAAAAAGAGCCAATGCAAAAACGCCGGCCAGCCCAAGAAGGGCAAGATGCTTCAGGCTGATCCTTCCGATAAACATGAGCACAACGCAGGTGGCAAACAGCATGGCCGCCGTGGAAAGGTTTGCCGGCATGATGAGCATGCAGACAATGATCACCGGAATTACGATAGGCAAAAAGGCAGCTTTGAAATCCTTAATGTCGTTTTGGTGAAGGGACAGCATACGCGCCATATACATGATTAGCGCCAGTTTGGCCAGGTCGGAAGTCTGAATGGTAAGACCGATCACCGGCAGGGTAAGCCAGCGGCTCGCCTGGTTGATATTCGTTCCCAGGGCGAGGGTCAGGAGCAGAAGGGGTATTGAAATGTATAAAAAAATCTGTGATAAGCGGGAATAGAACTTATACGGGATGAGGTGCGTGGCATAGATCAGCACCAGTCCCATAATAAGGATAATACCATGCTTGGCGATGTAATAGGTTGTATTGCCGTGCTGGTACCGGTATGCAAGGGTTCCGGTGGAACTGTACACAGCCAGAACAGAAACCATGGACAGTGCAAAGATCACCGCCCAGATCACCGGATCGCCCTTGAGATATTTATTCAGTTTCTCTAACATATTATAATTCCCTTACACAATCTTTAAACTGCCGTCCTCTGTCTTCATAATTTTCAAAAAGGTCGAAGCTGGCACAGGCAGGGGAAAGCAATACGGTATCTCCATCCTTGGCCAGGTAATATGCTGAACGAACAGCATCTTTCATGTTGTTGACATCGGTCATGGTCTCCACCACTCCTTCAAAAACCTTATGCAACTTCGCATTGTCCACGCCCAGGCAAACGATGGCTTTCACCTTTTCCTTCACCAGATCCATCAGCTCATTATAATCGTTACCCTTGTCTACACCACCGGCAATCCACACCACCCGGGTATGCATGCTTTCGAGCGCGTACCATGCCGAGTTCACATTGGTAGCCTTCGAATCGTTGATAAACTGGATGCCATGCACCTTGATCACAGGTTCCAGGCGGTGCTCCACTCCCTGGAAATCTGACAATGCCTCGCGGATCACTTCTTTGCGAAGCCTGAGTATATTCCCTGTGATCCCTGCTGCCATTGAGTTATAGGCATTATGCTTCCCTTTGAGCGACAACTCATCGAGCGACATGGAAAAATCAAGGTCGTCAAACTCAATCTTCATGGTATTGTTTTGCACATAGGCGCCTTCCACTTTCTCACTCTTATAGGTGAAGCCAAGTTGTTTTGCCTTGGTGACAATTTTTTCCAGTTCTCGGATGGTAATTTCATCATCGCGACAGAAGATAAAATAATCTTCTTCGCGCAGATTCTGGATGATCCTGAATTTGGAGTCCACGTAATTCTGGAGGTTATAATCGTACCGGTCGAGGTGATCGGGCGTGATGTTCAGGAGGATGGCAATATCGGCTTTGAATTCGTACATCCCATCGAGTTGGAAACTGCTGAGCTCAAGCACATAATAATCGTAATCTTCGGTAGCCACCTGCAGGGCAAAACTCTTGCCCACGTTGCCCGCCAGACCGGCATTCAGTCCGGCCTTCCTGAGCATATGGTGGATCAGCGAAGTGGTGGTGGTTTTACCGTTGCTGCCGGTGATGCATATCTTTTTGGCCTTGGTAAAACGACCGGCAAATTCGATTTCCGAAATGATCCGGATTCCCTTGCTGTGAATCTTCAGGATGAGCGGATTCTTATCGGATATTCCGGGGCTCTTGATTACCTCATCGGCATTCATGATGAGCCGCTCGGTATGTTTGCCTTCTTCGAAAGGAATCTGGTAGTGAACCAGCATTTCTTTATAGCGGGGCTTTATCTCGGCATTGTCGGTAACAAACACCTCATAATCATGCATTTTACCCAGTATGGCAGCGCCTGTTCCGCTTTCGCCTGCACCGAGAATGACAAGTCTCTTTTTCATTTTTTTACCTCATTTTGAGTGTGACAATGGTTAATACTGCAAGCATAATCCCGATAATCCAGAACCGGGTTACAATTTTCGGTTCAGGGTATCCCATCACCTGGAAATGATGATGCAGGGGCGCCATTCTAAAAATGCGCCGTCCCTCGCCGTATTTCCGTTTGGTATACTTGAAATAGCTCACCTGCATGAGAACAGAGAGGCTCTCCACGAAGAAAATACCGCAGAGGATGGGAATGAGCAGCTCCTTCCGGATGATGATGGCGAATACCGCAATGATGCCTCCCAGGGGCAGACTTCCGGTATCGCCCATGAATACCTGTGCAGGGTATGAATTATACCAGAGAAAGCCTACCAAGGCGCCGATAAAAGCGCTGCTGAAGACTACCAGCTCTCCGGTATAGGGTATATACATAATATTGAGGTAGTCAGAATACACAATGTTGCCAGACAGGTATGCCAAAATTCCCAGGGTTGTGCCCATGATGGCCGATGTGCCGGTTGCCAGCCCATCGAGCCCGTCCGTCATGTTTGCGCCGTTGGATACTGCAGTGATAATGAAGATGGCTACGATGATGAACACGATCCATGCAAATTTTTCTGCATTCTTTCCCAGGAACCACACCAGGTAAGCATAGTCAAACTCGTTGTTCTTCAGGAAAGGGATAGTGGTTTTGGTCGATTTCATTTCCCGGGTTATATATACCTTACCGGTATTGGTATTTTCAATATTCCCGGTTACAGTCGCAATTTTGTCCGGCCTGAGTTCGATCTTTTCCCTGATGACCACATCTTTGCTCAGGAAAAGCGTGAGACCCACAATGAGCCCCAGCGCTACCTGTCCCAATATCTTGAGCCGCCCGGCCAATCCTTCCTTGTTCTTTTTGAATACTTTGATGTAATCATCTGCAAAACCTACAAAACCAAGCCACAGGGTAGTGATGAGCATGAGGATTACATATACATTCAATATATCGGCAAACAAAAGCGTTGGAATGACAATCGATGCCAGGATAATAATGCCGCCCATGGTTGGGGTGCCTTTTTTCTGCATTTGCCCTTCCAGGCCAAGTTCCCTGATGCTTTCTCCGATCTGCTTGCGGCGCAGGTAATTGATAATCCTTTTCCCGATCACCATGGCGATGATGAGGGAAAAGATAACAGCCATGGCCGAACGGAAGGAGATATACCTGAACACTCCGGCTCCGGGCAGTCCCAGCTTATGCAAATATTCAAACAGGTAATACAGCATACAATATAATTAGCGGTTCATTTTTTCAAATTCTTTGCTCACCACTTCGCGATCGTCAAAATGATGTTTCACGCCCTTGATGTCCTGGTATGTTTCATGCCCTTTGCCTGCCACCAGAATCATATCGCCCGGCTGAGCCATGAAGCATGCGGTACGGATAGCTTCTTCCCGGTTAACCAGCGTGGTTACCTTCGGCTGATCCGTGTTGTCCACCCCGGCGAAGACATCCCTGATGATGGCTTCGGGTTCTTCACTTCTCGGATTGTCGGAGGTAATGATCAGTTTGTCGCTCATAGAAGCGGCAATCCTGCCCATTACCGGTCGTTTGGTTTTGTCGCGATCCCCCCCGGCGCCCATCACGGTAATGATTCTCTCCCCGGCTTTACGTAGACGGAGAATGGCATTCAGTATATTTTCGAGGGCATCCGGTGTATGGGCATAATCTATGATGGCGGTTACACCATTCCCGGAACGAAGGGTTTCAAAACGACCTCTCACCTCCCTGAGTTCGCTCATGGCACGCAGCACATTCTCCTCATCCTCGCCTAAAGCCACGGC
>JAKAMP010000175.1 GCA_021812865.1 Bacteroidota bacterium
ATTCTGCTGGCACATACCCGCGGCATTCCCTGTTATTATAAAGTTTTCTCGATGAACCAGGACAGCCTGGATATCCGGATTCCGAAAGAAAACTTTCCCACCGGTATAGCCCAGCTGACCCTATTCAACGGAAGGGGCCTTCCTGCAGCCGAGCGGCTCGTATTCATTAACCATCATGATACCCTGAAGTTCGGCCTCAGCAGGATTACCGACAGTACCACGGTCAATGGACATGAAAAACTGCAGGTTATCATTACCGATAGCCGGGGAAATCCTGTAAAAGGCAACTTCTCAGCCTCGGCTGTGGTTGTTCCTGAGGCAGGCCCCCTGCCTGAGTCAAATATGCAGAATTATTTATGGCTTACCTCCGACCTCAGGGGTCCCGTTGATGATCCGCAATATTATTTCAGCAGCATGGATGCATCGAGGGAAGAAGCGCTTGACCTGCTCATGATGACCAACGGGTGGAGGCGTTTCGACTGGAACAGCCTGATGGCGGGAAAATTCCCGAAGATCAGCAATCCGGAAGTAAAAGGAATCTCTATTGGCGGAAAAATAACCAGGAACTTCTTCCAGATTCCGGTCAGGCAGGCACGGGTGTACCTTACTATTCTCAATGCATACAACGACTATTATTCAACAAGGACCGATGAGAATGGCAACTTCAGCTTCAATAGCCTGGATTATGCCGATACACTTAATGTAGTACTCGAGGCCACCAAACCAAACGGAAAACATAATGTAGTGATCAACATCGATGAAACTGCTACGCCTGCCACACAGGTACGGAATGGGGAAACCTTTGACCAGCTGGTTCTGAGCAGGGGAGAAGACTGGAAATTCGGGAAAGTGAAAAGGCGTGATTTTTCGCAAAGAGACCTGGAAAGAAAAAAGAAGCTGGAGAAGTATTCTGCATTTCGCCTGCACAGCGAATCTGACAATGTATTGTTCATGGATGACATTCCCGATGGCTATTCTGATCTGTCCCAGGTAATACAGGGCCGCGTACCCGGGGTTACCGTTACCGGTAATTCTGTACAAATCAGGGGAGTTCATTCCATGTTCGGCAGCAATGATCCGCTGTTTCTTGTGGATGGGGCCATTGCCGATTTCGAAACCTTCAAAACGATCAATCCGAAGGATGTGGAATTTATTGAGTTTCTGAAAGGATCAAATACCGCTATCTATGGCATCAGGGGGTCAAACGGGGTAATTGCCGTTTACACCAAGCGTGGCGATTTCATGAAAAGGGGATTCTTTGATTTCCAGATGCTGGCTTACTATACCCCAAGGAAATTTTATTCGCCATATATTACAGGCCAGGCAGATGAATCCGCTCAAAACAGCGGAAATGTTACCCTTGCCTGGAATCCCAGGCTGATCCCGGACCGGTCGGGAAAAACTATTTTTTCAGTATTCAATGCCGGTGGTAAGGTTTACCGGATTGTGATTGAAGGCCTATCGGATGATGGAAAACCAGGAACCTATACGGAAATCATTCATCCCTGAACGCCAAAAATAGGATACAACTTCCCGTGTTTTAGGCAGAATAAGTTAACAGATACAGATTACCGGAGGGAAATCAGTTCAAATCGGATGTTGCAGCCAGTTCAATAGGATGACCCGATACAACGAGTTCATCATGGAGTTGCATCATGTCGATCAGTTCGTATGCCTCATCGGATACATTGCAGAGAGAAAGCCGGACGCTGTGGCTCCTGGCCAGGTTTGACAGGGAAACTAGCTCCCCGAAACTCTTGGCATCTATAAAATGAATATTATTCAAATCGATAAAAATGCTTTTGCAGCACTGATTAAGGTGCTTAACCACCTCTTCCTTCAAGGCCTGGGCCACACCGTTGGTAATCCTGTAAGTACCCTGAAATTTAATATGCAAAACATCCTTCTGAATGTGATCTGACAATAACATTATTCCTCCCTCTTTCTAGTTTCAGATTTACTCCTTGTGAAAGTATGCAGTATTTATGCAACAAATGTAAACGAGGATTCGAATTTATCAACAGCTTTTTGACTAAATCTGATTTTGACCAATTATTTATCCTGAGTGACAATCAATTAAAAAATGCTGACCAGAGGAAAACTTCTTTGAATTCCTTCCAAATAGGTTGATAAGATATACGGGAAATGCCAGTTATAAAATAGCAGATCCGGGCTTGCAGCCCGGATCTGGTTATATTTGTATTCGGTTGCGCAGCTAGAATGCGTAACCGAAATTAAAGCCAAAGGTTACGCTGACCCCGGCCTTCCCCGTCAGGTCACTCATATTAAATGAAGTGGTTCCGGATGAATTGCTGAACACCCATTGCTTGTCCTTAAAGCCAAGGCCTGTGAATACATCCAAGGCAAACCCGCCCTGGGTAATGACCTGGTAGCCTAATACTGCAGCCACATTCAACTTAGTAGCCTTGATAAAATCGGAAGTGTTCTTTTTGTTCTTGATTTTTGCTTCAGCATAGGAAACATAGGGCGCCACATAGAATCCCTTGGGCGCTTTATCGGAGGTGACAAAGAATTTATACATCAGCTGACCGCGGAATCCGCCTACGCCAATAGAAGTTATGGAGTCTCCCAGTTTTGAAAGATTGACCAGCGCGCTCGGTCCTACATATCCTAGTCCGATCTCAATAGACTGTTTTGGAAGTGTTCTCGCCTCAAACAAAACCCTGTATTCACCGGTAATCGGAACAATAATAACCCAGAACGGGCCGCCAAGAGCAGACAAAGAATTTGTTTTAATTGTATACTTGAAATCCTTGGTTTCCTGTGCCTGAGCCTGGCTAAGGCCAAACGACATAATCAGCACTAGGGTGATCACGATTGCGAAAAGTCGTTTCATGATGCTCAAATTTAAGGGGTTAAATTGATTATCTCCAAGGTACAAAAAAAACAGCTGAATTCAAGCATTTTCATAAAATTCACTCATAGCCTCCGCCTCCGCTTGCCTGTTCCGGTGTCAAAGCCTTGTATGGTATTCACCAAAAAAAAATCCCTGCGGTTAGCGGGGATTGGTTTATCTGGCCAAAAGCGATCATTTTTTCAGTTCGACGCGGATGGAAAGTTCCTTAAATTGTTCTTCTGATATTTCCGAGGGAGAATCCATCATCATATCGCGTCCCATATTGTTTTTTGGGAATGCAATTACATCGCGGATTGAGCTTTCACCTGCAAATAGAGCTGTCAGGCGATCGAATCCAAAGGCGATACCTCCATGCGGGGGGGCGCCAAAACGGAAAGCATTCATCAGGAACCCGAATTTCATTTCAGCCTCCTCTGCGCTGAAACCTAACACTTTGAACATCAACTGCTGCCGTTCTTTGTTAAAAATTCTGATCGAACCTCCTCCCATTTCCGTTCCGTTGATTACCAGGTCATATGCCTTAGCCCTTACACGGCCGGGATCGGATTCAAAATAAGCAACATCCTCATCCATTGGAGAAGTAAAAGGATGGTGCATCGCATACCAGCGTTTGGTCTCTTCATCCCACTCGAGTAATGGGAAGTCAATGACCCACAATGGCTTAAATACGTCGTCCTTTCTCAGTCCAAGCCTGTTTCCCATTTCCAGCCTGAGTTCTCCCAGGGCCGACAGCGTTTTCTTACGATCGCCGGCAAGAATAAGGATCAGGTCGCCCTGAGCGCCTTCCATGGTACTGAACCAGTTCTTCAGATCCTCTGAAGTGAAAAATTTATCAACGCTTGATTTCAGACTGCCGTCCTGCCCGTATTTTGCGTAGACCAGTCCTTTTGCCCCAATCTGCGGTTTTTTCACAAAATCGGTAAGGGCATCCAGTTCCTTTCTTGAATATTCCGAACAGCCTGCAGCACAAATAGCGCCCACATATTCGGCAGAATCGAATACCTGGAACCCTTTCCCCTTGACCGCTCCTGTGATTTCCTTGATCTTCATGCCAAACCTCAGGTCGGGTTTGTCCACGCCATAACTGCTCATTGCTTCCTGGAAACTCATCCGGGTAAAGGGTTCTTTGAATTCAATCCCTTTGATCGATTTGAACAGGTGACGAGTCATACCCTCAAATATCTGCAGGATATCCTCGCGGTCAACGAAAGCCATTTCGCAGTCGATCTGGGTAAATTCAGGCTGCCGGTCGGCGCGAAGGTCCTCGTCGCGGAAACATTTAACTATCTGGAAGTACCTATCGTAACCGGCCACCATGAGGAGCTGCTTGAGTTGTTGGGGCGACTGGGGCAGGGCATAAAACTGGCCCGGGTTCATACGCGAAGGAACAACAAAATCTCTTGCCCCTTCCGGCGTCGATTTCATAAGCACAGGGGTCTCAATTTCGATAAATTTCTGGGAATCCATGTAATTTCTCACCTCCTGAGCCATGCGGTGCCTCAACTCGAGGTTGCGTCGCAAAGGAGCCCTGCGCAGGTCGAGGTAGCGGTATTTCATTCTGAGTTCGTCGCCGCCATCCGAAACATCTTCGATGGTAAACGGCGGTACCTCCGACTTATTCAGCACCCGCAACTCCTCTACGAATATTTCAATGTCCCCTGTGGGAATTTTCGGGTTCTTGTTGCTCCTCTCCTTCACTACGCCCCTGGCCTGGATAACATATTCACGTCCCAGTTTCCTGGCTTCGCCACATAAAGCAACATTCTGATCCATGTTAAAAACCAGCTGTGTAATGCCGTAGCGGTCACGCAGATCGATGAAGGTCATCCCTCCCAGGTCGCGTGAACGTTGCACCCAACCGGACAGCGTCACAGTCTGCTCTATGCTTTTCAGGCTCAATTCCCCACAGGTGTGTGTACGAAACATATGCTTGTTAATTTAATAATATTTTTATTCAGGGCTTTTAGCTATTGGCCATTGGCTTTTGACTTTTAACTTCTGGCCCATTGGCGATTGGTGATTGGTGATTTGCTGCTTACTACTACTTGTTTATTTGTGATTTGTTGCTTACTCCTTGTGATTTGTGAATGGTTATTGGCTATTCATGTAGTTTGCCATGACCTTCTTTAATTGCTTGCGAAAATAGCAAGAAAATGCGAATTTTAACGATTCAAAGAAATTATATGGCCTGGCCGGTTTTTTCGAAAGAATACTTTATGCAGGAGGCTTTGAAAGAAGCCTTTAAAGCCCGCGAAACGGACGAAGTACCTGTCGGGGCAGTGATCGTGGTCAACAACCGGATTGTGGGGCGCGGATACAACCAGACGGAAACCTTGAATGATGTGACAGCCCATGCCGAGATGCTGGCTTTCACCAGTGCGGCGGGAACATTGAACAGCAAATATCTTGACGAGTGCACCCTGTATGTAACGCTCGAGCCCTGCACCATGTGTGCCGGAGCAGCATTCTGGACGCAGATTGGATCTATTGTTTATGGAGCAAGCGATCCAAAACGGGGATTCAGCTTGCTCTCCCCTTCCCCGCTTCACCCAGCAACGACAGTAACCGGGGGCATACTGGAAAACGAATGTTCACAGCTGCTGAAGGAATTTTTCCGCAAAAAACGATAAACCGCCTGTAAATTGAAGAGCGGGAGTAAACTAACATCGCCTAAAAAATAAATCATTCCCTACTGTCTTCTCCCTGCCCGCAGGTTACCCTTTTGTTTCGGAAATTTGAAACCCCAGACCTTTCATTGCATCCCAGAATCCCGGGTATGATTTAGCCACCACAGAGGGATCCTGAATGATCATTTCGCCGGTCTTTGCTACTGCCGGGGCGAATGCCAGGGCCATGCGGTGATCGTGATAAGTGGAAATTTCAATCCCACCCGGGGGGATTCCCTTCAAAGGTCCTTCCCAGGAAAGGACGCCGTTTCCCTGGTAACTTAATTTTGCTCCGAACTTTCCCAGCTCGTTCTGCAAGGCCGCAATCCTGTCGGTTTCTTTTATCCGCAGACTTTGCGTGCCGGTAAAACGGAAAGATACATCGAGCAGGGTGCAGACCACGGCGAAGGTCTGAACCATATCGGGCGATCCGGTAAAGTTCAGTTCAAGAAAATTGAGAGCTGAGCAGGCATTCCTGATCACGGCGCCTTCGGGTGTGTATTCTGTTTTTATCCCAAGCTCATCGAACCACCTTTCAATAGCCGCATCGCCCTGTAGGCTTCCGGGCCGTAATCCGTTGATGAGTATTTCAGCCTTATCGGCCAGAGCAGCAAGTTCGTACCAGTACGATGCAGCGCTCCAGTCGGGTTCGACTGTAATGGTTCCCTTGCAATAATCCTGCTGTGCGATGGATATGAGGTTATCTTTCCAGTGGTATTCAATACCCAGCTGCTTCATGAGCTCCAGCGTAAGCCTTACATAAGGCGCGGAGATCAGTTCATTCTGAATGGTCAACTGCAGTCCGCCCGGCAGAGAGGGTGCAATCATGAGAATGGCGCTGATGTACTGGCTGCTGGTGCTCCCGTCAATCGTCACGTTCCCGCCTTTCAGCTTTCCTCCCCTGATTCCCAGTGGAGGATAACCTTCCTTTCC
>JAKAMP010000176.1 GCA_021812865.1 Bacteroidota bacterium
AAGTCGATGTTCTCCCAGATCGGATACCGGTAGGCGACATTCAGTGTTGCAATCTCGTTGCCGCCGATGGAATAGAACGGGTACCCTTTCATCCCGACAAGCCCTCCGGCATAAAAATCAAAAAAAGTTACAGCCAACAGAATAACCGAAAAGATGATCTGGTCGGAAAAAAACACCTGTCCGTAACTGTTGAGGATGCTCCGGCCAAACTGCCGGAGGGTATGACGGTATGTTGTGGATAGTATCATATCAGAGCCTGAAATGGATCAGGTGGTCAGGGATATGTTCATGCATGCTCAGGCTGCTGTAATTTTCCGCTTTCCTGATCACATCGACATCCCCTTTCATCCCGATCATCACGACATTCGGACGGTAGGTGATGAACTGCAGCCATTGGGTCATATTGTAAGCTCCCACCCGGTTTACCACCACATGATCTCCCCTCTCCAGCACAGGGAACTGAACTGCATCGCGGATCACATCAATGTTCATACACAGGGGCCCATAGATGGTGGTATTTTCCGTGTAGTCGGATGTTTCCTTTGATGGAACCACGGCATGTTCATACCAGAACGACGTGAAAAGCATATTCACCCCAATATCAAGGATCATCGAGAGCCTTCCGTCTACCAGTCGTTTATTGGCCAGCACGGTGCCCAATAGGCATCCGGCATCATCGATCAGTGCCCTCCCGGTTTCAAGAATGAGCATAGGCATTTTATCGTGTTGGATTTCCGAATTTACCAGGCTGGCAGTGATGGCTTCAGCATAATTGTCGAATGAGGGACACGTGTCTGTTCCCGGTAAATAGGCGCCCTTCAGTGTGTTACGGGAGGCGAACCCTCCGCCCAGATCAATATATTTAATGGTATGATTGAATTTCCGCTGAATCCTTACCGTCAGTTCTGCCAGCTTGGTAGTGGCAACGGCATAGGCATTCGTGGAAAGGATGTAGGTACCTATGTGAGTATGCAGCCCCACGAGCTCTAACCGGCTGTCCGGCAGAATCTTGTTCACCGCCTGCCAGGCTTCCCCGTTCTCATAATTGAACCCGAACCTGTCCCATCTGGGATAAATCCCGGTGTCCATATTGATTCTCAGGGCCACCTTGGCCCTCTTGCCAAGCCTCTCGGCACACCCCATCACCAGGAAAAGCTCATCAAAGTGGTCCAGGTGGATCATAGAACCCTGTGTAATGGCCCTGTCAATATCCTCAGTGGTTTTCCCTGGACCATTGAACAGGATGAACTGACCTTCCACCCCATTGGCAACGGCTTTTTCATATTCAAAGCCCGAAACCACCTCGGCCCATGATCCCTCCTGATGAAAAACCCGGCAAACCGCATCCAGGTAATTGGTTTTATACGACCAGGCAAATTGTACTTTGGGGTAACGGGTAGTGAATGCCCTTTTCGCATCAGACATGGTTTCCCGTATGGTTTTTTCTGACAGTACAAACAAGGGCGACCCATAGAGCCCAATGAGACTCTCAACCGGTATGCTATCGATTTCGGGCATAGACCTTAGCTTCGAATGCATCCCAAATTTGTCTGGCAGACCGGCATTTACCCGGTTGATCACCGGACGCTCAAAAGTTGATTTCCTGGTTTCCATTTGATATGAGATTATTTGATATACTGACCTTTCATATTTCTTTTAGCTCATGGCTTTCAGGCGGATGAATCATGTAACCCTTATGGTACAACCGCCTTTCAGATGACAAAATTCCTACAGCTCACCCTGGATGGACAATTTCTCAAATTGCTTAATGTCACCAATCAGGTCGTAAGAGTACCGGATGAACATCTTGCCTACCTGGTATGTACTGAAGGGCTGAACATCCATTCCCAGGGCCATTTTTACCAGGGCTTCCGGGATATTCTGCCCAGCAGCCACAGCCAGGTAAACCCAGGCCGGAATCCTTGGATTGATCTCGATCATATAATACTTCTCATCGCTGGTTTTGATCATCTCCAGTTCCATACCTCCTCTCCATCGGGTTTGGGTAATTAGTTGTCTTGTCAGTTCGATCATTTGCCCATCGGCAAGTGTAATGCCGCTCCAGGCTTTGCCCTTGTCGGTTATGTACTGCTTCCGCATGGGCACGGCAGCAATGGTGTTTCCTTTGCCATCGCCCAAAGCCACCACATTCACTTCCGTTCCCTTGATAAACTCCTGAATAATCACAGGTACACCCCACTTGGCGCTTATTTTATTGTAATACATGGCCACCTGTTCGGGATTGTATGCCAGGTAAGCATCATAAAATTTGCCCTTCACCAGCACGGGGTATTCAAATTCATCACTGAGCGATGCTATGGCCTCGTGCCCAATAATTGCCATGCTGGCTGGCACCCTGATCCCGTACTTTTCACCATAAGAAGGCAGGTTCGCCTTATGCCTCTCTTCAAACTGCTCCAGGGTAGGAAGAAAGGTATGTATGCCCATCTCCTCCAGTTTCCGGGCTGACATCATGAAAGTGTATAATTCCGCATCGAGGTTGGGTATGAGCACATCGATAGACTCACGGGCATGAATCTGCTCCAGCCTCTGCATAAGGTTCTGCGATCCGGAAGAAGGATAGGGAATCTGGTATGCCTTGTCTACCAGGTCTTTCATGTATATCCCTGGTTCAAGGTTCTCATAGGCCAGACCAATGATCCTTGCTTCAAATGCCTCTGATTCTTTCAGACCACGGATAACCGGGATTCCCGGGCCGGGATTATCGGTATTGTTCAGTCCAGTGATGGCAATGTTGAGTTTTCTTTTGCTCATGTTCAGCGGTTTTTCTGGTTAATTCGCGGATGCCGGTTCCTTTTCCAGCAAGCCATAGCTCTTTAGAACAGAAATAAAATCAAGGATGGATTTTTCCAGAACAATCCTGTCTACTTCATATTCGCCCATCATTAGCTCTATAATCTCTTCAAACATTTTGTTGTCTCTGAGCAACTCCAGTATATTTTTGCCTGTGCGGTTCAAGATGAAAGATTCTCCTGAACCGGGATTGAAAACAAATCCCGACTCACTGATGGCTATATTCTTTTGCAGCTTCATGGCGCCTGGTATAAAATATATATAGGTACTTTGCATGCACCGAAATGACCTTTTTGCCATTTCATGGGTGAGTTTACAGTGTTTAGATGTCGCACATACAAAAAGGTTTAATGTATGGGTGAAAGAAAATCGTTTGAGCCCGGAAATGCTTAGGGTGTAGAAGATATACCGAAACTGTGCTGGTGGCAAACCGCAAATGGACCGAAAGCCACTTTTTCTCTGTTGCGATGGTATTATCAGCTTTGCTCTGTAAGTGAGCGGTGGACAGGAAAATAGGAGGGGCCCGACATATGGCAAAAAAAGGCGGGCATCAGTGATGCCCGCCTTCCCTGGGGTTTATATATTATTGAACTTTTTCAGGTGGATTTCCCATAGGCGCCATGGGATGGTTCAATCCTCTTCCGGGTCCCCGGCCAAACCCTTTATGCGGGCAATTTGGGCATTGACCGAATCCCATGCCCATTCTGTGGCCTTCCCCACCCTTCCGACTATCAAAAGCCAGGCGCTGCTCATCGGTGAGCAGTTTGCGTATATCCTGCTGATGAGCAGCCTGCTTTTTCATCATGGCCGCCCTCAGGCCGGTATACTCATCTATGTTCTTGTTGATGGCATTCATGTCAGGCTTGTCCGCCGTCATCAGGGTGCGGTAATGTGCCCTGTTTTCGGCAACCTGGTTCTTGAGCGCCAGCATATCTTTCTGATGCGCTGTACGCAGTTTCTCAATCTGTGTCTTCTGGTCATCAGTCAAACCCGGTATACCCATATACCGACCCCGGTTAACCTGACCAAAAACAGTACTGCTCAGCATGATCACCATCAGCAGTACGATCATTCCTTTCAAATCACGTGTTTTCATATCTACCCATTTTTAGTGAACCTTATGTATTCGAAAACCTTCATAATGATAAAACCATTCTCAGAAAGGCATTTCATCGGAAAAATAAGGGCGGTTATCCCAGGATTCCCCATGATGAGCCTGTTTGCCCCCCCTTGGCTGGCCATTCTGCTCAAAGAGTAAGATCTTTCTGAACAGGGCATTAAACTTAAGCAGCTGGTCGGGAGTGCATAACTGTCTTATGCGGGTAAAATGGTCTATAGTAAGGAGTTTCTGCTGTACATGAAGCGTACCAATTTCATGGGCAATGCTTGATAGCCTTGCGGTATCGGGATGATCGCTGGTCAGCTCAAACATCATTTCGTGTTTCTGCTCTTCAATCTTCTTCATTATCGTACGCGTATTCCGCCCAAACTGTGCCCTGAGGGTATCAAAAGCCACTTTTTGTTCCTGGTTGAAACCCAGGCTGTCGGTGAGATGAAACCCCCTCCTGCCTTCTTCCGTTCTCCGTTCCATAGCAGGATGCCTTTCAGCCCTGATGTGGAAAATAATGGCAGTAATAGCTGAAATATTGAAAATCAGCAGGATGATAATAATAAAAATATATATCCGGTTTTTTTCAAAATAGTTCATGGCTTCTGATCTATATTGTTGATTAGCTGAGATATATCATCATTTTCAAGGTTTTGCAGGTAGAATTCCTGTTTCAGCTTCTCCTGTTCGGTTAGCACAGGCGCCGGGGAAGCCTGATTCGACATAAGTCCGCCGAGTTGTCTCCCTGCAAACACTCCCAGGGAAACCGCGAATATAATCACCGCTGCATAGTATAGCGGACTTCGCAGCAAACGGGGGTATAATCCATGCACCGGCAACTCATGTTTCCGGTCAATTTTTTCCTGTATCCTTGTGTACAGAAAAGGATTAGGCACCCGGGTTTTCTCATCCTCTATCTGCAGGTTTACCTGAAGCATGAACACTTGAAAAGCTTTGCAGGAATCACAAGTTTCGATATGATCCTTCATGCGACCAGGTAAATCACCGCCAAGCGAACCTTCAAGGTACGCAAGCATGTTTTCATTTACTTCCTGGCAGTTCATGATCTTAAATTTATTAGTATGACAATTCTTTTTTGAAAAACTTGCACTTATTGATAAGACTTATAGATGTTAATCAGCATTTTTTGCAGGTTGGTCTTGGCCCGGTGTACCAATGATTCAACCGACGATACCGAGGTATTCATGATGTCCGATATTTCTTTGTACGACAGCTCGTCATACTTGGCAAGTACAAATGCGATTTGCTGATTTTCAGGCAGTTCATTGATGGCTTTCCTTAGTACTGCTCCCAGTTCCTCGCGCTCGAGAGGCTGACTGTTGTTCAAGTCGGGTATGGAAATCTCCTTCTTTTCGGGTTTACGGCTAAATACCAGTTCGTCCAGCCGCAGCCAGGATTTTTTCTTCTGGTTTCTTTTCATCTGGTTGAGCGATTTATTGATCGCGATGCGGTACAACCAGGTGGACAGTTTTGACTCTCCCCTGAAAAACGAAACAGAACGGTATACTTCCAAAAAAACGTCCTGGGTAATGTCTTCTGCTTCCGGGGTATCATGCAGCAAACCAAGGCAGGTTCTGAACACCATATCCTTGTATTTCTCAACCAGGTACCGGAAAGCTTCCTGCTCATTCCGGGCAATCCTGGCGATCAGATCTTGATCGAGTATCTCCTGGACCAAACGCTGCAATAATTAGGCAATATGTATAGGACATCCACAAGCGGGAATCCTTGTTCTAAAAACCCTTGAAAATTAATAAAAAAAGAAAGGAGTAATGTGATCATTACTCCTTTCTTTCAAACCAGATAGAAATTTCTTTTCTTAGGCCTAAAGCTGATTACGAAATTCGGTTAAATAAAATTATTTAACAGCTTTTGTAGTATCAACAGCAGCAGCAGCGTGAGTTGTATCAACAGCTACTTTCTGTTCAACTACTGAATCGTTAGTTGCAGCCTTTTTAGTACCTGTACCGCATGAAGCAAGAACGAGCATTCCAGCAACAAAAGATAATACCAATACTTTTTTCATTGTTATATTAATTTTTTTTAACGTTGCAAAAATAATTGAAATTTTTAATTGATAAATTTTTTCCGTCAAAATTTTGGTGTTCAATGCCTTATTTTTTTTCTATCCGGGTGAATAACCTTCCGGAAACCAATCACAAAGGCTGTTCCCAAAAATTGACTTCAACCCTTATTTTTTTGCTTTTCCCTGGTTTGCTACTGCCTCCATTGCCTTTTTCACAGCTTCCTCGTCACCAAGGTAATAATGCCTGATGGGTCTCAGGTTCTCATCCAACTCATACACCAGCGGCATACCGGTTGGAATATTCAATTCAATGATCTCCTGCTCCGTCATATTGTCGAGATACTTTACCAGGGCGCGCAGGCTGTTTCCATGGGCTGCAATCAAAACCCTCCTGCCGCTTTTTATAGCAGGAGCCACCACTTCATGCCAGTAAGGAAGAAACCGGGCCACAGTATCTTTCAGCGATTCGGTGAAAGGCAAATCTTTCTCGTCCACTCCC
>JAKAMP010000177.1 GCA_021812865.1 Bacteroidota bacterium
CCCCGCTCGCCGAAGACGCCGCCCAAGAAGCCTTCATGAAAGCCTCGAAATATATTAAGCGTTTTGACGCCAGCAAATCCTTCAAACCCTGGCTCGTATTCCCCGATACCGCTACCAACAAAATCATCTGATTTTCTCCTCCTCCTGAGCACTGCGTCCCTGTGCAAGTACCTCATTGTCACCCATAATAAGGTGAAATCACACTTGCCTTTGCACCTCCTGATTGGGTTTTCTTTGTCTCAAGAATTGTGTAAGTTTGTATGCAACCAAACCTGCCGGATATGCATTCAAAACTCGAACTGGTACAGAAGAAGATCATTCATCAGCGGGAGGACTTCGCCAAAACCTTGGCAATATGGCGGTTTCATGAGAAGAAAATAGTTTTTACCAACGGGTGCTTTGATATCATTCACCGTGGACATATTGAATACCTGGCCAAGGCTGCTGCCCTGGGCAATTATCTCGTAGTGGGCCTCAACAGCGATGCTTCCGTGCAGAGGCTTAAAGGAAAAACCCGTCCGGTAATGGACCAGGAGAGCCGCGCCCTGGTGCTGGCCTCCCTGCAGTTTGTGGAAAGGGTGATCATCTTCCCGGAAGATACGCCTTACGACCTGATTCATTTCATTAGGCCGAATGTGCTGGTAAAAGGAGGTGACTATAAACCCAGCGAAATAGTAGGGTACGACATCGTGAAACACAGTGGCGGAAAAGTCCATTCCATTGAATTCGTGGAAGGCTACTCCACCACATCCATCATAGAAAAAATGAAGAAACAGTAAACCAGATGGCCAAAACAAAATCTGTTTACGTTTGCCAGAACTGTGGTGTACAGTCTCCCAAGTGGCTCGGGAAATGTCCTTCCTGTAATGAATGGAACACTTTCGTGGAAGAGATCATCACCCGCCAAACCAGTGGGGCCGGCAAGGCCATCATTAAAAGCTCAAATCTTCCGCAGAAAATATCAGAGGTAAATATTGAACTGAACAACCGGCTGGCAACCGGTATACCTGAGTTTGACCGTATCCTTGGCGGAGGAATCGTCCCTGGTTCGGTAATCCTGCTGGGAGGCGAACCGGGTATAGGGAAATCCACCCTCGCCCTGCAGCTGGCCATGCATCTGGGCAACGAATCTGTTCTGTATGTATCGGGTGAAGAAAGCGCCGGTCAGATCAAACTCAGGGCCGAAAGACTCAGCACCACCGGCAATGAGCCCTTTTACATTCTCTGTGAGACCAACCTGCAGAACATCCTTTCCAGCATGGAAGAAATGCAGCCGGGCTTTCTCATCGTGGATTCCATTCAGACCTTGTATACCGAGAATATTGAAAGCACACAGGGAAGCGTGGCCCAGATAAGGGAATGTGCCAATGCCTTGCTGCGCCAGGCCAAGAAAACAGGTGTTCCCGTGTTGCTCATCGGGCATATTAATAAGGAGGGCGCCATTGCCGGCCCTAAAGTCCTGGAACATATTGTCGATGTAGTCCTTCAGTTCGAAGGAGAACACGCCAACCTGTACCGCATCCTCCGTTCACTTAAAAACCGTTTCGGGTCCACCGCCGAGATTGCGATATTTGAAATGCAGTCTAAAGGCTTGATCGAAGTGACAAATCCTTCCGACATCCTGCTCGATCACCACGATGAACCCGTTTCGGGAGTTGCCCGGGCAGCCATGATCGAAGGCATCAGGCCCCTGCTCATCGAAACGCAGGCGCTGGTGAGCACAGCCACATACGGAACACCGCAACGCTCAACCACCGGATTCGACGTAAGAAGACTGCATATGCTTCTTGCTGTACTGGAGAAAAAAGCAGGCTTTAGGCTGGCTGCCAAGGACGTATTTCTGAATATTGCAGGCGGACTAAAAGTCACCGATACTGCGACCGACCTGGCCGTAATCAGCGCTGTGCTTTCCTCAACCAACGACACTCCTGTGCCTTTCCTCGATTGCTTTGCAGGAGAGGTGGGACTGTCTGGAGAGATACGTTCTGTAAGCCGCATAGAACAACGCATCGCCGAAGCCGAAAGAATGGGATTCAAAAGAATTTTCATTTCCCGTTTCAACCGGTTCTCCGGCAGTACACGCAAAAGCGCGATCGAGGTAATTCAGGTCACAAAGGTGGAACACCTCTACAAGTATTTGTTTTCATAGGGTAGAACATCATGGATACCGATGATCTGATTGATATAAATGGGCTGCCTGCCGTTAAACCCTACGCGATCGAGTTGCCCGGTATCCCTTCAGGAGCTGTTTACCTTTTCCGCACAGACAGCGGGCTGGACTACGAAGTGCGCTTCGGCCGGCGACAGGACCATTACCTGGAGCATATCATTAATTTCGGCGTACTCAACGACGAATTTGAACATGAGTATGTAGTGACAAACCGGGGTGAAATATACCGGGTTATTGCCACGGTGGTAGAAATTATCAGGTTATATCATACCGAGCATCCACACAGCATTTCCTATGAATTCACTGGTGAGTTCAAACAGGGTGAAAAGGAAGCCTCCAGTATCCGGTCCCGTCTTTATCTCAGGGTTGCAGGCCGTGTATTGAGGCCAAACTGGAAAGCCAACCTGGTGGGCAATAAAGTAGTAGTATCAAGGATATCGAAATGAACCCGCACCCCATGAGTCATCCGGAATACGGTACAATAGGAAAGCCACGCTGAACCAGAAATAATATCAGCCATAGCATAATAGTTTGCCATATGAAAAAATAAGGGGGTCGATAGCCGTGCGGGCTGATCCCCTGTATCCTGGTTAGAGGTTTCGGGAAGTTTATTCCAATACATCCTCCCCCGCAGGCACACTTTCTTCGGCATCAAAATCTGGGCAGTTCACATTGATCCTGCCATTGGAAGGCCTTTCAAAAGGATCCTGGGGAAAGTTCAGTGTCTTATCGGCATATACCTTCTGCATGAACAGGGCCCAAATGGGCAAAGCCATGCTCGCTCCCTGTCCCTTTGACATATCATCGAAATGGACGGAACGGTCTTCTCCTCCTACCCATGCCCCCGCCACAAGTTGGGGTGTGATACCTACGAACCATCCGTCGGACTGGTTCTGTGTGGTTCCAGTTTTCGCGGCAATCTCATTCTTGAACTGGTACTTATAACGCAATCTCACCGCTGTGCCATAATTTGTCACGGCTCTCATCATATCGAGCATCATATAAGCCGTTTCCTCGCTGATCGCTTCGGTCATGTTGGTCCTGAATTCCGACAGCACATTCCCGTTCCGGTCCTCGATACGGGAAACGAAAATGGGCGCTTCATGGATTCCCTTGTTTGCATAGGTTCCATAAGCGCTTACCATTTCATACAAGGAAATATCGGATGTTCCGTAACAGATGGAAGGTACAGGGTCAATATCGCTGGTTATGCCCATATTTCGCATAATTTCGATCACAGCCTCCGGGTTGTACCGCTGAATAAGCCAAGCGGCGACATTGTTCACCGAGTTGGCCAGCCCCCATTTGAGGGTAACCATTTTACCATCGAACCTCGACTCATCTGAATTTTTGGGTGTCCATATCGAGTCTTTATAAGCCGGCTCTCCAGGTTTCCTGTTTTCATTGAGCACTTTCATGATAAATGAAATGGGCCGGTTGGGGACCTTGTCGCAGGGGGTCATACCTTCCTGGATTGCCAGGGTATACAGGAAAGGCTTGATGGTTGAACCGACCTGCCTCTTGCCTACGATCACATGGTCGTACTGGAAATACTTGAAGTTCGGTCCACCCACATATGCCTTGACAAAACCCGTTCTCGGATCAATAGCCACAAATCCCGACTGCAGGAAGAATTTATAATATTTCAGTGAATCCCATGGTGTCATTACCGTATCCACATCACCCTTCCAGCTGAATACTGTCATTTTAACCGGGGTATGAAAACTTTTCATGATGTCTTCCTGAGAAGCGCCGGCTGAACGCAATTGCCTGTACCGGTCTGAGCGGTGCATGGCAGCCTGCATAATGACCTGGATATCTTGTTCTTTCAGATCCTTTGAAAAGGGTGCTTTGCGGGAACCTTTCTTCTCCTTGAACAGTTCTGCCTGCAGAAACGACAATTGTTCCCTCACTGCTTCTTCGGCATACTGCTGCATGGTATAATTGATGGTGGTATGAATCCTGAGGCCATCCCTGTATAGATCGTAGGGCGAACCATCGGGTTTGAGATTCTTATTGCACCATCCGAACAGAGGGTTGCTATCCCATTGCGTGGAGTCATCCTGGTAAGAAGCATAGTTCTGGTAATTCTTGCGCTGAGGTTCTGTGCGGTTCATCAGTGTTCCCAGGTATGCCCTGAAATAGGTTCCATAACCCTGAGTATGGTTCAGCACCGAAAAATCAAGCTTGATGGGAATCTTTATCAGTGAATCAAACTGGGCCTCCGTGATATAGCCATGCTCTCTCATTTTTTCCAACACCCCGTCCCTCCTGAGTTTCGACCGCTCAGGGTTGCGTACGGGGCTGTACATGGTAGGTCCCTTCAGCATTCCCACCAGGAGCGCTGCCTCCTCTATTTTAAGGGAGTCGGGGGTTTTATTGAAGAAAGTGAGCGCTGCCGATTTGATACCATACGCATCGTGCCCGAAAAATACGGTATTGAAGTACATCACGATGATCTCATCCTTGGTGTAGTTTCTTTCTAGTCGCACTGCCGTAACCCATTCCTTGAATTTTGCCTCGACCAGGTTGACCTTCTGAATGATTTTCCACCGATAAACCGATGTATCGCGTGGAAAAAGATTTTTAGCAAGCTGTTGGGTAATGGTGCTGCCACCTCCGCTTTCCTGCTGCCCCATCAGCACTGTTTTTACGAGCACTCTAAACAGACCAAAGGCATCGATGCCCGAGTGTTTCCTGAAGCGGTGGTCCTCCCGCGCGATCAGCGCATTCACCAGGTATGGCGATAGCTCGTTGAAACCGGCATAACTGCGGTTCTCCACGTAAAACGATCCCAGCACCTTGTTGTCTTCAGTGATGACCTGCGAAGCCAGGTTATTCCTGGGGTTTTCAAGGTCGGCGAATGAAGGCATGAAGCCAAGTTTGCCGTGAATGATAAGGGTGAACAGAAGGATAACCGCAAAAATAGCAAAGACGTACAATCCGTAAATAACCAATAAATATTTGGCTTTCTTATCCTGCACTTTCGTCAACATATTTAATACTTTGGGGTAAAAATAGCAATTATTTGAAACAAATTTTTGATCTTCGCAGGTCAAATGTATTACTTTGCAAGGCAATACTGTAGGAATTTTCAATATGGAAGAAAATCTTGTAATCGTTGAGTCCCCTGCAAAAGCAAAAACCATTGAGCGGTTTCTTGGCAAGGATTTTGTTGTGAAATCGAGCTTCGGGCATATTCGCGATCTGGCTAAGAAAAATCTCGGTATCGACTTAAAAAACAATTTCAAGCCGGAATATATTGTTCCCGACGATAAGAAAAAGGTAGTTGCTGAACTAAAAAAAGCCGTCAAAAATTCCACAACTATTTGGCTGGCATCTGATGAAGACCGCGAAGGAGAAGCAATTGCGTGGCACCTTTTCGAGGAACTCAAACTCAAAGACGGCAATACACGCCGAATTGTATTCAACGAAATTACCAAAGAGGCCATTCTTTACGCTATAGATAATCCCCGTTCTATTGACAGGCACCTTGTGGATGCCCAGCAGGCCCGTAGGATTCTCGATCGGTTGGTAGGTTTCGAACTATCGCCTGTGCTCTGGAAAAAAGTTAAACCTTCCCTTTCTGCAGGCCGTGTGCAGTCTGTGGCCGTACGCCTGCTGGTTGACCGGGAGCGCGAAATCAATGATTTCAAAGATTCTTCAGCCTTCAAGGTGGTAGCCCTTTTCACTCTCACAGAAAAGGATAAAGTGTATGAACTGGTTGCTGAACTGCCTAAGAAATTCGAAACCCTGAAGGAAACGCGTGAATTCATTGAGAAATGTAAAAATGCAACCTTCGAAGTAACTGATATCGTTAAAAAACCTGCCCGTAAATCACCTTCACCCCCATTCACTACCTCCACCCTGCAGCAGGAAGCCAGCCGCAAACTGGGCTTTTCTGTATCGCAGACCATGACCATTGCACAGAAATTATATGAGGCAGGAAAGATCACTTATATGAGAACCGACTCGGTCAATCTCTCTGAGACGGCCCTCGAAGCCAGCAAGAAGGTGATTGGTGAGGTATATGGTGAAAAGTACATCCATTCCCGCCAGTATAAAACAAAGTCGAAAGGCGCACAGGAAGCCCACGAAGCCATTCGGCCTGCATACCTCGACAAAGATACAATCAGCGGAACGGTCACAGAAAAGAGGCTCTACGATTTGATCTGGAAGCGCACCATCGCAAGCCAGATGAGCGACGCCCAACTTGAAAAGACCACCGTCACCATT
>JAKAMP010000178.1 GCA_021812865.1 Bacteroidota bacterium
GTCCATCAGCACCAGATCAGGCCTTATCATACCCAGTATAGAAAGCAATTCCTTCCCGTTGGATGCTTCTCCTATTACCCGTGCAATTCCGGTTTCTCCCAGTATGAATTTCAAGCCATCGCGGAAGAGTTTATGATCATCCACAATAACGATCTCATGAAGAACATTTGCAGCCATGGGTTTTATGTTAAGAAGGTTTCCATATAAAGTCATTCCCTCATGCAATGGAAGCATTGAGTTCAAACGAAAAACCATTGCCTGGCGAGGTCATGATCACATACTGCCCGTTGATGGATTTGATGCGGTTCAGGATATTCATGAGACCCTGTCCTCCTGAAGGGGAATGCATTTCTTTTTCCCACAGGAATCCCTTCCCGTCATCGGTATAGCTCATTCTTAGCCGGTGCGTTTCAAGCTTCAGTTGAATTTGTATGGTTTTCGCTTCGGCATGTTTTACGGTATTATTCATTAGTTCCTTGATGATCCGGTAGAAAATGATTTCGACGTTGGGATTGATCCGCTGGCTATTCAGGTTTTCGGTAAAATTCACCTGTATCAGGCCAGCCTTCGTTTCGGCGGCGTTCCTGATCGCGGCCGGGAGCCCGTAACTGTTCAGCACGTGCGGGCTTAGGTCATTCGATATTTCCCGTACGGTAGTTATGGATTCCTTAATTAGTGAATCAAGCCGCCCTGATATGAACTGAACCTTTTTCATATCGCTGGTTTCCATCATGGAGGCCAGGTACATTTTCATACTCGATAAAAGCGGACCCACCTCATCATGCAAATCAGCTGCGAGCCTTGCACGTTCTTTTTCTTCGGTCCGGATGATAGTGTCAATCAGCATTTTCTCAATCCTTTTCCGTTCCGTAATATCCCGGATCAGGGTGAGAACGGCTTTCCCTCCTTCATAATCGATAATCCGACTGGTCATCTCGGTTGGGACAACATGACCAAACCGGTCAATAAAGTCAAGTTCCACAGGGGGAAGAAAATTGCCCTCTTTCAGCCTGCCCAGCCTTTTATTGATCATATCTTTTACATGATCCGATGCAAGCTGGTTGGTTTTCATTCCAATCAGTTCATTCCGAGTGTATCCTGAAAGTTTTGATACCACCTTGTTGACTTCCATGATATCCTGGTCGAGATTCGATATGATGATGGCATCGCTGCTGTGGTTGAACATATTTTTGAATTTTTCCTCGCTTTCTCTCAGGGCCTTGTCCTTTAACATTCTTTCCGTTACATTCCTGGCAGTCAGTATCAACCCTCTGACCGAGGCATGTTCGAGCATATTATTACCCACTGCTTCAAGGTATATCCATTCACCATTGGCTTTTCTTACGCGGAAACGGGTTGGGGTGTTCAAATTTTCCTTTCTCACCAATTCGCCTAAATCATGAATAACCCGGGGAACATCGTCGGGATGAATCAGTTCAATGCCTTTCCGGCCCACAAGCCAGCCTTCGGGATAGCCCAGCATCTGCAGGGAGGAGGGAGACTCATAGGTTACTGTTGAATCCCTCTCCATGATCCAGATACTGTCGGAAAGATTTTGCAGGATTGAGCAGAACCGTTCTTCGCTCTCAGCAAGCTTCCTTTCCATAATAAACCGGTCGGAGATATCTACTCCTGCCGAAAGTAAACAGGTTTCACCATTGATCACCACTGGCACCATGGAAAGCAACACATATCGTTTTTCCCCTTTTTTGTTCCTGAAAAAGACAGGGTAATTTGAAATTTTCTTTTTCTTCCTCAGTTCCAGGTCGAGTTTGCGGCTGTCTTCCTCATCCCATAGAGCAACTTTCATAATGGGCTGTCCAATTACCTGAGATTTTTCAAAGCCTGTGTGTGAAAGAAAAGATGCATTGGCATCCAGAATGGTTCCATCCATCGCAGTAATGAGCTTCAGGTTGGGCGACAATTCAAATAAGGTATGGAACTTTTCTTCTCTTTCGATGAGTTCCTTATTAGCCTTCATCCGGTCAAGTTCTGCCCCTACCCGTACTGAAAATATTTGCAATACCTGCAGGGCGAAAGCGGAATTTTCCATTTCATTGCGGCTGGCGGCAACCATGACCCCTGCAGGCTGACCAGAGGAATTATAAAGGGTGACACCTATATAACTTTCTATTTTGTCATGCCGTATCTCGCTGTCTTTCGGGAAAAGATAAGCAATACCCCTTGGAACCGCATAACTGCCCTTTCTGATCACATGCTCGGTAACAGAATCCTTCAGCCTATATTCAAAATTATCGATGATTTGGCCATTCCGGCACACGGATAGGGTTCTAAGCATTTCCCCTCTTCTCGAATCCGGTTCGGCAATAAACACGGTATACGAACCTACGATTTCTTCAATGTTCCGGAGGAAAGTTTCAAATAAACGACTGCCGGTTACCGGGGCAATCAGTTTCTGAATGTTCTGGATAATGATTTCCTGCTGCTGTCTGATGATCTCGCTCTTCCGCTGGTCAGTCACATCAATGGCCACCCCATCCCACCAAATGGTGCCATCTTCAATCGTGCGATAGGTTGCCTTGAGTTGCATCCAGCGCATCTCACCGGATCGGGTATTAAATCTCACCAACTGATCCAGGGACGTACCATTGCTGATGCAGCGATCTCTGTTTTTGACAAAACTAGTCAGGTCATCGGGATGAAATCTTCTGTAAAAGTCGCTGATATCCTTTCTTAATTGTTCCATCGGTTTACCGATGACATTTTCCATTTCCTTGTTTGCGTAAACCAGGTGGTTCTTCTGGTTAAGATCGGTATATCCCCTGAAAATAATGCTTCCCGGAAGATTATCGCTGAGCGATTGCAACATGGCCTCATTCTCCATAAGCTCGCGGGTTCGTTTTGCTACAATTTCTTCCAGGCGTAAACGGTAGCTTTCCAATTCCTCTTCCACTTCACGCTTTGCTGATAAGTCCCTTGCAATCAATCCAATATAGTTGCCTCCGGAAGAATGAATAAGGAATACCTCCCCTTGCAAATACTTCCGGATTTTATCGTTCACCTGATAATATCCCTCCATCTGAATGTTCTTTCTGTCACCGGCCCGTTTGAATAACTTGCCGATACTATCCATCATTTTTCCCCGGCCGATCCGGTTTCTTTCGCCTTTGGGCAAAAATCTTTTCTGTATTTCCCAGATGTTTATGCCTTTCAGCTTTTCCAGAGGTACAGCTAATATTTCCGATGCGCCTTGGTTTGCTTCAAGGACCTTCCCATCCCTGCTAGCAATTAGAAATGCCTCATTGGATTCTTCTATGAAACTGCGGAACTTTTCTTCACTGTCGGCCAGTTGCTTCTCAGTCTTTCTGCGAAGACTGACCTCCTTTTTCAATGACTCATTCAGGGCTCGTAATTCCTCATTATATGTGTTCAGTTCCTCGTTCAATGACTGGTATTCGGCCGTCAGTTCCTCAAGTTCGATTGTTTTGCCGGTCACATCGTCCATTGTTTTGCGTTGTTCGGTATGATCGGATACAAAGGTTGCATGGTAGGTGTGTGAACCGCTATGGACCGGAAACAAGGCGAGCAAAAGGAACCTTTTTTGTCCACCGGGCAGGAAAAATTCACTTTCAATATTCAGGGGTCCCTTTGGATGTCTAAAGTATTCCATCATGCTTGATTTCACAAGGTCTTTGGTCTTCTCTGATTTATGCAAAGACATGTTCCGCATGAATGCCGATTCCCAGACATCATGGTTCAGTACTTCCTCCCTGGTATAGCCCAGCATTTTCTCCATGGCATCATTCCATTCAATGATTCTGCCCCGGTGATTCAATAAGGCAATTCCAACAGTGGCCTGACTTATAATGCTCCTGAACTTGTTCTGATCCTGGTCTTGAACCAGTTGAAACGGATCATTGCCACCCGCCCTCCCAGCATCCTTTGTGGCTGAAGAAGACTTTGAATCCTTCGTGGTTTTTACCTTCTTTGACTTGCCAGTGGGGTAAGCCAGCGCACTTCTCTGCAAGGATTCGTTACTTTCCGTGGCCTCCTTTACTCTTTTTTTGCTTTCTGCTTTGCCATTCCAGCTTTGGGAAAGTTTTTTTACCGGGTTTGTATTCTGCAGCCGACTCATGAATATATCATTTGCCACCCTGACAGTTGTCTTTATCTCTTCCGGATGCAAGGGCTTTGCAAGAATCCTGAATATATTACCTGCATGAATAATCTCCTGCATCTGGTTTGCATTCAAACGCTCCATGACCACAATACATGGAATCAAAGGATATTCTTGTGCAAGCGCAGGGAGCACTTCCTGTTTACCGCTGTCGCATACCACAACATGCACTTCATCAGCAGAAAGAATGGTCAACGCATCTTCCTGGCGGGAGGTTGTAAGTACCCGGAAGGCCCTGCCAAAGGTTTTCCTGAAATAGGACCTGTCCGCATCCTGCCCTATATACAGAAAATGAATGATTCCCTTGCCTTTTGTAGTCATAGTTAGAAATTTTTCACTTTTTCATGGAAACAGGCAATTATTACCGTTTGCAATTATCCCCTGCGCAGGCAAATATTATATTCGTCAAACCGGATTGAGTAAATGCCAATCCTGTGCCAAGGGATTAAAGTACTAAAAATAAGGCGTAAAGCAGGATGCGAAGGCTAATTTTGTTTTTTCCAGAGAAAATAAACCGGTACGCCAATCAGTACAATGATAAGACCCGGCCAGGTATATCCGGGCTTCAGAATGACGATAGAGGCGATGATAAACACCGCCATGAGAATATACAAAGCTGGAACAACAGGATAGCCGAATGCCCTGTAAGGTCTTTCTGCCAGCGGTTGCCGTATGCGGAGAATAAAAATCCCCAGGATGGTGAGCACATAAAACACCAGCACGGCGATCATCACGTAATCGAGCAGGTTACTGTAGGTGCCTGAGATGCATAGCAGGGATGCCCATAGCCCCTGCAGCAACAATGCTCTGGCAGGTACGCTTTTCTTATTCAGTTCCCCGATCCTTTTGAAAAACAAACGATCGTTTGCCATGGCATAGTATACGCGGGCGCCCGACAGGATCAGCCCGTTATTGCATCCGAAAGTAGAGATAACGATCAGAATGGCCATGATTATCCCGGCCTGCTCTCCCAGTATACCATATATGGCTGCAGTGCCAACCCGGTCCTGGGTGGCAAATTGAATTCCCCGTTCAACGACCGTGGTTCCGTTTTCAATTCCCCTTAGCGGCAAGGCCTGGAGATAAACATAATTGGTGGCGATATAAAGCACGGTCACTGCGAGGGTGCCAAAAAACAGGCTAAGGGGAATGGTTCTTTTAGGACGTATAATTTCACCTGCCGCGAAGGTGATATTATTCCAGGCATCGGAAGAAAAGAGAGAGCCTACCATGGCTGCCGCAAGTGCGGCGAGCAAAGCAATTCCTGAAAGATGGAAGGAAATCCCGTCCTTCAGTCCCCTGGCATCCCAAAAGGAAATCTGGTTTGATTCAATTGCCTGGTGGTTCCTGGCGAGTAAAAAGCCAAGCCCGATAAATGCCAGCAGTATACCAAACTTGATCACGGTGAAAATATTCTGTACCCATTTACCCAGGTTTACGCCCCGGGTGTTGATATAGGTGAGCATCAGGATGGAAAGAATCGCTGTAAGGTGTACAGTGCTGAATTTCAGGAAACCAGCCTGAAACAAGATATGATTTTCGCTGATCCAGGGAAATATGACTCCGAGAAATTTACCGAATGCCATGCCAACTGCTGCAATGGTACCCGTCTGGATTACCATGAACAGGGTCCATCCGTATAAAAAGCCAACCAGTGGATTATAGGCTTCCCTGAGGTATACGTATTGGCCCCCGGCCCAGGGCATCATGGAAGCGAGTTCTCCGTAACTCAGGGCGGCAAAAACCGTCATCAGGCCGGTGATCAGCCAGGTAACCAGAAGCCAGCCGGGTGCGCCTACCGTACGGGCAATATCGGCACTTACAATGAAAATTCCCGATCCGATCATGGACCCCACTACAATAGCGGTGGAATCAAAAAGGTTGAGGCTTTTTTTGAATCCAGTGTCACCGGAAGGGCTCATCCTGAATTCATTTAGATTATAAACTAAAATTCGGTCTCCGGTACTTCTATATATTCAAACGGAATATGCAGCAACTGCTGGTACTGCTGTCCCATTTCCATGCTGTCCAGATCGCCTTCTTCATAATGCCATTTCACCATGATTTCTTTCACCCGCGGATTGTTTATAAAACGCTTAATCAGGGTAAATATCTGTTTGGATGATGCAGTATTAAAATATTCCAGTTTTAGGCTGAAATTTATCTTTTCCAGCGAGCATTGATCCGCCCATTGAAATAACGGATCATAGAAAATATTCGGATTTTCCGGAAGAGAACGGCCCTCCAACGTGAGCTCCC
>JAKAMP010000179.1 GCA_021812865.1 Bacteroidota bacterium
GCGGGCATGTGCTCTTCCTCCTTTATGAGATCGTCACTGGACGTAAACCCAGCGACAAATTTCTGGAATATGCACAGATCACCGGTATGATCCTGCTGTTTGCCCTGTTGCTGTATGCCAATGGCAACGATGTGGTTAAGCTGATACACCGATTAATAGGACATTAACAGCATAATATCCGGGAGATTGACCAAATGGCTCATTACCTCGATATACGCCGGCAGCTTGAGAATGGTGAACTAAGCCTGACCGGGTTGGTTGAGCAGTATGCCACCGCCTGTCATGAGCAGAAAGAGCTCAATGCTTTCCTGGAGGTTTTCGAGTCAGAAGCTTCTGCACGCGCTTTCGATACAGAGAAGAAACTTAGGCAGGGCAGGGCAGGACGGCTGGCCGGTATGGTGCTCGGGCTCAAGGACAACATCTGTTACAAGGACCATGTCGCATCGGCAGGGTCGAAAATGCTCCGGCAGTTCGTTTCCCTTTACCATGCAACGGTGGTTGAAAAATTGCTCGCTGAGGATGCCATTATCATTGGCCGACAGAACTGTGATGAATTTGCCATGGGAGGATCCAATGAAAATTCTGCATACGGACCCGTGCATAACCCGCTTGACGGGAACCTGGTACCGGGCGGTTCTTCCGGGGGCTCTGCTGCCGCTGTGGCAGCCGGGCTCTGCATGGCATCACTCGGTTCCGATACAGGAGGCTCCATACGCCAGCCTGCCGCCTTCTGCGGAATGGTGGGGCTTAAGCCTACTTATGGACGAGTTTCCCGATACGGACTGATTGCCTATGGATCTTCGCTGGATCAGATCGGTCCGATTACCCGTACAGTGGATGATGCCGCGCTGATCCTGGAAGTGATTGCCGGAGAAGATGCCTATGACAGCACAGTTTCACAACAACCGACACCCTCATACAGCCAGTTGCTGACTCCGGCTAAAAAATACAGGATCGCTGTGCTTAGGGAAGCTCTCGATCATCCTTCGCTCGATCCTGCTATCAGAAAACGGATCGATTCTGTGGCTGAGATACTGAAGTCGGAAGGCTATGTGGTTGACCCGGTAAGTTTTCCCATGCTTGATTATACGGTTCCGGCATACTATATACTAGCCACTGCCGAGGCCAGCTCGAACCTGTCGCGGTACGATGGGGTGCATTATGGCTACCGTTCCCCCTCAGCCGATTCGCTGGATGCTCTGTACAGAAATTCACGCTCGGAAGGATTCGGCGCTGAAGTGAAAAGGCGAATCATGACAGGCGCGTTCGTGCTGAGCTCCGGTTATTACGATGCCTATTATACTCAGGCACAAAAAGTACGTCGCCTGGTTAGAAACCGGATCATGGATATTTTTAATCAGTACGATTTCATCCTGATGCCCTCCACACCCACCACCGCTTTCCGGATTGGTGAAATACAGGATCCCGTGGCCATGTATCTGCAGGATATCTATACCGTACTGGCCAATCTCGCCGGAATTCCTGCTATCAGCGTGCCGGCGGGGGTACATCCGAACGGTATGCCCATTGGTATTCAACTTCATGCAAGGCCGTTTGATGAGGCAAATATGCTGGCTATGGCTAAGCATATAACCGATAAAATGGCTATCTGAAAGTGAAAATCATTAATTTAGCCGCATTCAAATTTCTTCTGTTGGAAAAAAGAGGCTGGATATTCTGTATTTTTCTTTTGTTGCTTTGCCCAACCGCTAATTTAGAGGCCCAATACGCCCGGTCGGCTGATTCGGTTGTTTTTCAGCAGTCAAACGGGAAGCCCGATCTGGCCTGGTCGGTTGACAGCCTGATGCTACTGAAACTCTTCACTAAGGCGGAACAAATACGAAAAGACGACCAGAAACCTCAGCCTGGTACTGAAAGCATGGACCTTTCAAAGGTTCCCGACATCATGTTCGAATACCGGTTCGAACAGATGAACAGGAGCTCCGTGATTCATATGGATTATAACCCCTTTGTAAGAAAGTATATCCTGTTGTTCGGAAAAGAGAGAAGGAGCGGTTTTTCGCGTGTACTGGGCCTTTCGGAAATGTATTTTCCTTTGTTCGAGGAATATCTCGAGCGGTACAGGCTTCCGCTCGAGCTTAAGTATCTTCCTGTAGTGGAATCTTCCCTGAATCCGCTGGCCCGGTCGAATACCGATGCCATAGGGCTGTGGCAGTTCAAGATCAATGCCTCAAAAATGTTCAGGCTTGAGGTGAATTCACTGATTGATGAGCGCATGGATCCGAGGAAATCAACCGACGCGGCCTGCCAGTACCTGGGTTACCTGTATTCTATTTTTCATGACTGGCAGCTTGCGCTGGCAGCCTTTAACGGTGGGCCTGGCGTTGTGCGCAATGCCATCCAAAGGTCCGGCGGCAAGACAAATTTCTGGGAAATCAGGGAGTACATGCCGCAACAAACCCAGGATTATGTGCCTGCTTTCATGGCAGCCGCCTACATGATGAATTATGCTGCCCTGCACGATATTACACCCCTCGCACCCGACTATGATTTCTGGAGCGCCGATTCGGTGATGATCAGTTACCCTATCCGTTTCAGCCAGGTTTCGGAGATCATTCATGTTCCGGAAGAAGCTTTACGCTTCCTGAACCCGATGTACAAGGAAAGCATCGTTCCGGAAACCGGACATCTCATGATCCTTGTGTTGCCTGCCGACAAAGTTCTGGTCTTCCTGAGGCATGAAAACGATATCCTGGGGAAAAAAGTTGAAATGATTGATTATAACAAAGCTCGTGTATTGTCGGCTTCAACCACAAATAAATCAAAATTCTTTTACACCGTTCAGCCAGGAGATTTTCTGCATAAAATTGCCTATGAGCATAATTGTACCATTGAAGACATCCGTGCCTGGAACAGTCTGAAGAATGATTCGCTGGTTCCGGGACAGCAGATTGTACTGTGGGAACCCGGTACAGTGAAAAATCAATCACAGGCTACGGTGAATCCTTCGACGGGAGCCGGAGAAGATACCCTGCAGTATATTGTCAGAAAGGGCGATACCGTTTACAGCATTGCTGCAAAATTCAAAGACACAACGGTAAATGATATCATTAAGGCCAATGGCATTGACGACGAAAAAAATCTGAAACGCGGACAAACCTTACTTATCCCTGTAAAAAAGCATGCACAGTGATCCGTCACCTGGTATCCATACAGCAGATCGAGAAAGCAAAAAGGGAAGAAAAGATCATTCATATGACGGCAGCCCAGGTTATGAAGGATTTTGCTCAATTCGGCGTTCACCTGCATTTCTCGGGAGAAACTACGAGGGCCTATGAAGAACTCTTTGATCAGTTGTTGCCGGTGATACGCAGGATGACCATATCGGGGAACCGCAAGCTGCAGGCCATTCTTTACCAGATCGATGTGAATCCGGGTAAGCATAGTACTTCAAAAGAAAAAACCGATGAGGCGGAGCACATCACCCAAACCATTCTTGAACGGGAACTTGTGAAAGTGTTAACCCGTATGTATTTCAGCGAAAAGAGCCAGGAATGAATCAGTTCAGCGGTGTATCAGGCTCATATCGCTGGTTACGGTATTGCGGTTCGAATCCTGCCTCACGGATGGCCTGTTGTATCTGTTCCCTGTTCATATTATAATTTGCTCCGGCCGATGAAACCACATTTTCTTCGATCATGATCGATCCGAAATCGTTGGCGCCGGCATGCAGGCATATCTGGGCTGTTTGTTTACCCACAGTAAGCCAGGAGGCCTGAATGTTCGGTATGTTGGTGAGCATAATCCTGCTTATGGCGATCAGCCGGATATAATCGGAAGGCGTGATGTGATTTGATACACCTGACTGTTCTTTTAGCCTGGTATTTTCATCCTGGAAAGGCCAGGGAACAAAAGTGATGAATCCCGGTGAGCCGGCGGGTTTTTCAGCCTGCACTTCCCTTATCCTTACCAGGTGTTCGATACGTTCTTCCGGAGTTTCTACATGCCCGAACATCATGGTGGCCGAGGTGGGAAGCATCATCTGGTGAGCTGTACGCATTACATCCAGCCATTCATCTGCATTACATTTTCCGGGCGATACAATCTTCCGTACCCGGTTTGACAGGATTTCAGCCCCCGCCCCCGGGAGGCTGTCCAGGCCCGCTTTGACCAGAATCTCCAGGACTTCGCGATAGCTCTTTTTAGCCATCCTGGACAAGTGAAATATCTCCGGAGGGCCGAGGGCATGCAGCTTCATCGTGGGAAATTCATCCTTGAGGTTACTGAACAGTTCGGCATAGTATTCAACACCAAGCTGGGGATGCAGTCCGCCCTGCAGAAGCACCTGGTTTCCACCGGCAGCAAACAGTTCCTTTATCTTTTGCCGGTATTCCTCCATGGTGGTAATGTATGCCGCGGTCGAAGCCGGGACGCAATGAAAATTGCAAAACCTGCAACGCGAAATGCAAACATTGGTAATGTTTACATTTCTGTCGATGATCCACCCCACGGTGTTTACAGGCCGGAATGACTTTCTTATTTCGTTTGCAAGAAAAATCAATTCGTTCAACGGGGCATTCTCATATAACCACAATCCTTCATTTTTTGTAAGAGGTTCATGATGCCATGCCTTCCTGTACAGTTCTTTCCGTTCGGACATCAAAATATTGCTTGGTTTGAATGGCAAAAGTAGCAATATCACCGACAGATTGATCTGAATTTATTAATTTTACGCCTTCGTTTATCATAATTGCTGAAATACATGAAATCCTTCATTAACAAAATATCCAGGGCCACGAAAGAGTATAGCGTAGTTGTCCTGTTTCACGAAGGGGACAAGATTAAAACGCCCCTGCTTTCTGCTGCGGAAACTGAGTTTGTAAGGGGAAAGATCAGCGGCAAAGATAACCAGGTAGCTGTAAACCAGATGGACAGGTGGGTGTTTGTGCAGTCCATCCCTGGGAAATACAAAGGCACACGGATGCTGGAGGAATTGCGAAAGTCGGCGAATATCCTTCACGGGCAGGTGGTTTCGCAGAAAATAGAAAAACTGGCCATTGAATATTCGGGAAAGAATATGGATGTTGTCCTGGCATTCGCTGAAGGCCTGGCATTGAGCAATTATCAGTTTCTGAAATACTTCACCAAGCCTGACGACAAGGTTTATTCCCTGAAAGAGATTACCTTGTTAGGAAACTCTGTGGCACGGCAAGAGGTGGATGAACTCAATGCTTTGGTAGAAGCTGTATACAGAACAAGAGACCTGATCAATGAGCCAAATTCATACCTTACTGCAACTCAGCTCGCAAGAGAAATCCAGGCAATGGGGCAGGACTCAGGTTTTTCGGTGGAAGTGTTCGAAAAGAACCGCATCAAGTCGCTAAAGATGGGTGGATTGCTGGCTGTAAACCAGGGCAGCGTTGAACCTCCCACATTCTCCATATTGGAATGGAAACCGGCGAATGCAGTGAACAAGAAGCCCCTGGTACTGGTAGGGAAAGGCATTGTATATGATTCCGGTGGACTGAGCCTCAAGCCTACCGCCGACAGTATGGATTACATGAAATCGGACATGAGCGGGGCAGCCGCTGTAGCAGGCGTTTTCTATGCCCTGGCGAAGAACAAAGTGCCTTACCATGTGGTTGGATTGATTCCTTCGACCGATAACCGCCCCTCGGGCAATGCATACGCTCCCGGGGATGTCATAGCCATGTACGACGGCACGACGGTTGAAATGCTGAACGCCGATGCTGAAGGCCGCATGATTCTGGCCGATGCACTGGCATATGCAAAAAAATATAAACCTCAGCTTACCATGACCATCGCAACTCTGACCGGCGCAGCCGCCAGGGCTATCGGTAAATTCGGCATTGTTTCTATGGGAAATGCCAGCCGTAAGGTGATGGATGAAGTGAAACAGTCGGGCGAAAATGTATATGAACGTTTGGCTGAAATGCCTTTCTGGGATGAGTATGCAGAAATGATCAGGTCCGAAATCGCCGATATCCAGAATATTGGAGGTGCAGATGCCGGAGCCATAACCGCTGGCAAGTTCCTGGAACACTTTACCGATTATCCCTTCATTCACCTTGATATAGCCGGTGTGGCCTTCCTGAAAAAAGGCGACAGTTACAGGGGAAAGGGAGGCACCGGAGTTGGGGTACGGATTTTTTATGATTACATCAAAACACAGGCAAAACAAAAATAAAAACATACAGGCAATGAAAAAACGGTTAGTGGTTGGCATCACCCATGGGGATATAAATGGTATCAGTTACGAAGTTATCCTGAAAACCTTGCTCGACAGCAGGATATACGAGGTCTGTACTCCTGTGCTTTACGGATCGGCCAAGGTTGCGGCTTATCACAGGAAAGCGCTCAACCTGCCCAATCAGACGCTTATTACCATCCGCTCGGCCGAAGAGGC
>JAKAMP010000180.1 GCA_021812865.1 Bacteroidota bacterium
AGGGAGATATTGTCTATCGTCCTGCACATCCTACCAACACCTGCGATCCCTATACGGGAAACTGGAGCGAACGGCTCATGGATCAGTCCATGCTCAAAAGATGGCTCAGGGAAGAAGGATTTCAGGTGAAGGTTCAAAGCGGTTACTATGGAGAATCCGGGCGGGGATGGATGCTTGCAGCTAAAACCCTGGCCAACCGGCTGATATCCCTGTCAGGCTCCTGGGGAATCTTCCTGGCCCCGTTCTACATTCTTGAGGCAAGGAAAGAAACTGCCGGATAAATTCTGTTCCGGCGAATCAGAAGGAATAATGCCTCCCGGGCAGCCTCAATACTTGGCATGTTTTCTGCCGTATACAAAGTACACAGTAATGCCAATCACCAGCCATACAGCCATGAATTCCCATGCGTAAATATTTAGGAATGCAACCTGCACGAGACATGCAACGATTCCGAGGATGGGAATGAAGGGATAGAGGGGAGTCTTGAAGGGCCGGTTAATATCAGGCCTGCGGGTTCTGAGGATGATCACCCCAATGCAGACCATAGTAAAGGCCATCAATGTACCGAACGAAACCAGTTTACTCAGAACCCCGATGGGGAAAACCCCGGCCAGGAACATGGCAACGATGCCGGTAAAAATACTCGACAGGTAAGGAGTTTTAAAACGTGGATGAATCCTGGTGAATATCGGTGGTAATAAACCATCCTTTGCCATGGTGTAGAAGATACGGGGCTGGCCAAGCAGCATGACCAGGATAACGGATGTGAGACCAGCAATGGCGCCCAGTTTGATGAGCCATGAGAGCCAGGTAAAGCCTATGGCGTCTACTCCAACGGCAATTGGATCGGGAACTCCGAGTTTTGTGTAAGGTACAACGCCCGTGAGTACCAGGGCTACAAGAATATATAGAACCGTGGCAATGAGCAGTGATCCCAGGATGCCAACCGGAAGGTCTTTCTGGGGATTTTTGCTTTCCTGTGCCGCCGTGGATACCGCATCAAACCCGATGTAAGCGAAAAAGATCACAGCGGCGCCCCTGAAAATGCCCGACCAGCCAAATTGTCCAAACACGCCGGTATTCTTGGGAATAAAGGGATGCCAGTTTTTGGTGCTGATGAACCATACTCCTACCAAGATGAAAACCAGGATAACTGTGGTTTTGATCACTACGATCACATTGTTGAAGGTGGCAGATTCTTTGATACCGACGATCAGCAGGATGCTAATAAGAGCTACAATGAATATGGCAGGCACATTCAGAATACCTCCGGTGAGTACGAATTTATCCAGGGCGGTATCATAGGCAATGGGAGCGTTGGTCAGCGCAGCAGGCAGATGCACATGTATACCCTCGAGAAAACTCACTATATAGCCGCTCCAGCCCACAGATACCGAGGAGGCGGCAAACAGGTATTCAATGATCAGCATCCAGGCTACCACCCAGGCAAAGAAACGGCCAATGGTAGCATAGGTGTATGTATAGGCGCTTCCGGCTATGGGTATCATCGAGGCCATTTCTGCATAGGCAAGTCCGGCCGCACCACAGGCTATGGCAGCAATAGTAAAGGAAATTACAATGGCCGGTCCCGAATAGTTGGCCGACACTTCACCTGATAAAACAAAAATCCCTGCGCCGATGATTGCACCAATGCCCAGGGTTATCAGGTTGAACCTGCCAAGTACCCGCTTGAAACTATGTCCCGAATCCTTCGTTTCTTCCAGCAAAACATTCATCGGTTTTGTCGAAAACATTGAATTTGCCATATACTGCCGGTTTTTTGAGATTAAGGATTTCAAATGTAGCAAGAATAATGAATTAACCAACTCATTCACTCAAATATGGAATTAAAAATGGAAAGGACGAAAAATGATGCAAAATCAGGCAAGGAAATTTGTACCAATAACCTCAGACTTGAGAGTTCAATCGCGAATCAATTGATTCATTTTTACTCATCACCAACGGTAAAATGCCAATAGTTGCAGCATTTTATCCTCATATCGCGCCTTGATCCCGTCCATGAATTATACATCCCCTGTAATCACATTTGGTAAGCTGAATTCGTTACTATAAAAGCCTCATACGTCATTTGTTTTTTGTAATTTGTAATTTGGACTGTTATTATTCTACCTTTGCCCCTTTAATATTTTACCAAGATGATATCAAGGCAAAAGCTTTTCTATTTGATTGTTATAGCTTTGATACTCTTGTTTCTTTTGTCACGAAACAGTATTCTGAATCTTGGGCTCCGCTGGAAACTCGAATCTCTTCAAACAAGGGCCAACCTGGAAGTAAGTTATCAGCATGCCGCATTCTCGGGCCTGAAAACCATTCGCATAAACGGTATCCACATAGTGTCATTGCCTTCCGATACCATACTTACATTAGATACACTCGAATTTAATCCACGCATTCTGCCCCTGTTGCTCGGCAAAAAGCGCATGCACTCCTTCATGGTTCATGGGATGAAGGTTGCACTGAATTCGGCCTTGCTCGAATTATGGTTAAACCGCAAAAAACAGGTCAGCGATACCTTGATTGAAAAAGAATCCCGCATGGAGACGGATTATGCATTCACTCTTCGGTCATTGGAATCGAAGCTTTTTGTCACTATCCCCGATCATATGGACGTAGAGAATGCATCGTTTACCTATCACCGGGACACGCTCTATTCGGCCATCCAGTGCCGGCAATTTCAATACACAAAGGATAACTTTACCGGAAATTTTATCATGTCGGATAATATATCCCGGCAGGATTTCACGATTACCGGGAGTATCAGCAAGTCGAAACACAACCTCTCGGCTCTGCTAAGCCAGTCTGGCCGAAAAAAGGTGAAGATTCCCTATATTGGTCCGAGGTGGAATGCAGTAGCCGGATTCGATTCCCTTTCCTTTTCTTTGTCGTTTGTGAAGGCTGAAGAAGGGAACATGAAGGTGGATGGCAATGGATATGTAAAAGAGCTCGTATTGTCGCATAGAAAGATAGGGCCTCAACCGGTAAAGATCCGGAATGGAGAGATCAGCTTTCACCTGATCGCAGCCCGCACCTCGCTTGAACTCGACAGCAGCACGGTGGTCAATATGAACGGTTTTGAATTCTCTCCGTATGTACGGTATGATAAAAAGCCCATGCGGATACTGGCCTTCGGGATTGTGCATAAAGAATTTTTTGCCCAGGCGCTGTTTGATGCCCTGCCTGTTGGTTTATTCATGAGCTTTAAAGGAATTCAGACTAAAGGTTCTCTCGATTACCAATTGAAAGGATCCGTGAATTTTGATTATCCCGACAGTGTAACCTTATTTTCCAGGCTCAGGGGGCACGATTTTTCAATTACTCATTATGGTCAGACCGATTTCCGGATGATCAATGAGCCGTTTGTTCATGAGGTTTACGATAACGATCAATATCTGAAGAGCATCCTGGTAGGACCTGAAAATCCCGATTTTGTACCGCTCGGCCGCATATCGCCCTATCTTCAGTATGCTGTTCTTACCGGTGAGGACGGTGGGTTCTTTTCGCACAGGGGATTCAGCATCGATGCGATCAGGGAATCTATAGCCGAAGATATGAAACAAGGCCGGTTTGCCAGGGGAGGCAGTACACTTACCATGCAATTGGTGAAGAATGTTTTTCTGAACAGTAAAAAAACCTTTTCGCGGAAGCTCGAAGAAATGCTGATTGTGTGGATCATTGAAAATGAACACCTGGTAAGTAAAGAGAGAATGTTCGAGGTTTACCTCAACATCATCGAGTGGGGGCCGGGTATTTATGGCATCAGGCAGGCTGCAGAGTATTATTTCAATAAGGATCCGGGAAGTCTGAACCTGAAGGAAAGTATTTTTTTATCGGCTATCATTCCCAGGCCGAAAGGATTCCAGTATAATTTTGTGAAAAACGGGGAACTGAAACCCTACCTTGCCGATTATTACCGCATAGTAAGTGAGTTCATGCTCAGGCGGGGACAGATTCAGTCGTCGGATACGGTTCAGTTAGATACCCGCCTTACCTTGCAAGGGAATGCCAGGTACATGCTGGCCACACGCGATACTGCACAAACCGACACCCTCATTGAAATCCCACCGCGGGCATTCATCCCTGCCTCACCGGGTGAATAGCCTGGTTTAACCCTGAAAAAGAAAAAGCCCTGGGTCATCCCGTATTCGTAATGAATTCAGGGTATGCCCGAGGGTTTTAGGAAGTTATGGAGAGAAACGCTAACTAAGACTATTCATATTCTTTCAGAATATCCTTCACATTTTCAGGAGCCACGCGGCCATACACCTTTTCGCCGATCATGGCAACCGGTGCGAGTCCGCAGGCGCCAACGCAGCGGAGGCAGCTCAGGGAAAACTTGCCATCGGGTGTGGTTTCGCCAACCTGGATGTTGAGCGACTTCTTGAATTCTTCGAGCACTTTTTCTGCGCCCCTCACATAACAGGCCGTTCCTGTACAGATCGATATGGGATGCTTGCCCTTGGGCAACATGGTGAAGAACGAATAGAAGGTAACCACTCCGTATACTTTGGCCACGGGTATATTCAGGCAATCGGCAACCACTTCCTGCACTTCAGCCGGAAGGTAACCGAAAGCGCCCTGTGTTTTATGCAGAACATTGATGAGTTCTCCCGGGTTATTGCCGAAAGACAGGCAGATATCCCTGATCTTTTCGACCTGGCTCTGCTTCAATTCAACTTTTACGCTTGACATTTTTCACGCTTTTATATTGAACACAATGGATTATCCTTTAATGGTATATCGCTGGCTGCGGTCGAAATAGTGCGTATGCAGCAGTTGATGCGATTTTTCGCTCATGGGTTTGCCCAGGAATTCTTCATACAGTTTGATGATATATGGATTTTCATGGGATTTTCTGAGTGTCTTGTTCGCATCTTCAAGGTAGATTGCTTTCTGCCTGGCTTTGAGGATCGACGAATCGCCATGATGCAGAGGCTGTCCACCACCGCCGATGCAGCCACCCGGGCATGCCATGATCTCGATGGCATGATACTCCGATTTTCCGCTTTTAATTTCTTCGAGCAGCTTGCGCGCATTGCCCAGTCCGTGAGCAATGCCAATCCTGATGGGCAACCCGTCGAAATCAATCGTGGCTGAACGGAGATTTTCAAAGCCTCTCAGTTCCTCGAAATTGATGCGGGGAAGCGGTTTGCCGGTATGTACCTCATATGCAGTTCTCACGGCAGCCTCGATCACACCCCCGGTGGTTCCGAATATCACGGCAGCGCCTGTGGATTCGCCAAGCGGATTATCGTAATCTTCATCAGGCAGCGATTCGAAATCGATGTTCGACTGCTTGATCAGTTGGGCCAGTTCGCGGGTTGATAGGGCATAATTTACATCCGGATCGCCGTTTTCTCTGAATTCCGGGCGCTGGCATTCGTACTTTTTAGCCAGGCAAGGCATGATGGATACCACTACCATATCTTCCCTCTTCACCCCAATCTTGTCGGCAAAATAGGTCTTGGCAATGGATCCGAACATCTGCTGGGGCGAACGGGCGGTGGAAGGGATTTCCTTCATATCGGGGAACTGGTGCTCAAAGAAGCCAACCCAGGCCGGACAACAGGAGGTAAGGATGGGAAGTTTTACCGTTTTATCGCCATTCAGGTGGCGGGTAAGCCGGTCGAGCAATTCAGTGCCTTCTTCCATAATGGTAAGGTCGGCGGCAAAATCAGTATCGAAAACGTAGTTGAATCCCAGGCGGCGCAGGGCAGCAGTGAGTTTGCCTGTTACCAGTGTGCCGGCTTCCAGGCCGAATTCTTCACCAAGGGCAGCCCTCACAGCGGGGGCAGTCTGAACAACCACCGTTTTCTTCGGATCGGCCAGGGCACGGATCACATTCGCAGTATGATCCACTTCGGTAAGAGCGCCTGTAGGGCATACGGCCACGCACTGCCCACAATAGGTACAGGGGGAGTGCTCAAGGTTCATTTCAAATGCAGGGGCCACAACCGACATGAATCCCCTGTTTACAGCCGACAAGGCGCCTACGGTTTGCACAGTATTGCACATGGTTTCGCAACGCCTGCACATAATGCATTTGTCCATTTCACGGATAATGGAAGGGCTGGTGTCTTCACGGTAATGCGACTGTTCTCCCGTGTAATGCAGTTTGCGGATGCCCAGGTCCTGGGCCAGGGCCTGCAGGTCGCACCGACCGCTTTTTGCACATACCAGGCAGTCGAACGGGTGGTCGGACAGGATCAGTTCCATTACTGTCTTTCTGGCATTCAGCACGCGAATGGAGTGGGTATTCACTTCCATACCATTGGTGCATGCTGTAGCGCAGGCAGGAGCAAGGTTTCTGCGGCCTTTGACTTCGATTTTGCTGATACGGCATCCACCG
>JAKAMP010000181.1 GCA_021812865.1 Bacteroidota bacterium
AGGCATATCGTCGTAGCTCAGACAAATGTTTTTTACCTGGGCGAAAAGAGAAGATACTGACAGGAAAACAGCAATTGAAATCAGGATGATTTTGTTCATATGGAATGGGCTAAGATTCCCTAAATCTATTAAAAAATGCAGTTCGTGTCAAATGGTTCATTTTCCGGGAAACATCTTTCACAGGTATCCTGCATCTCCGGGTTAAAATAGCAGGCCAAGTTCAACCATATTATTTCGCTACCACCAGGTATTTCCCCGGGCCCACTTCAAAGGCATTGTTTATATACTTCACCCTGGCCGGCTTATGGGTTTCCCGGTTGAGTACCTGGCAGAAGCTATGCAGGTATTCCATGGGAATCCTGATGGTTGCGTGCGATCCATTGGGTATGTCTGTTTCCAGGTAAAAGCCGTTTCCTTTGATCTCCCAGGAGGAGACGATGGGGCCTTTCACCGATTGATAGGTACATTTCACCCATCGTATGTTGCCGGCGGGTTTCGGTGCGATGATGATATGGCTGTAGGCCACCGAATCTTCCGGCTGTGAAATGCCGCCCAGGCCTGCATAAAACCATTCCATCAGGTGACCGAGCATCATATGGTCGTTGGAGGAAGTGGGCAGCGCCGCCCAGCTTTCGGTGAGGGCTGTGGCGCCTTTGCCAAGCTGGTAGCCGTAGCCGGGAACATCGCTCCGGTTATTCATTTTATAGAGAATATCGGAACGGCCATTGTCGCTCAATACGCGAACCAGGAAATGAAAGCCTATATCGCCCGAGGTGAGTGCATAGTTGTTCCTGCTGATCGAATCGACCAGGTTCTGCAGTACCTTCTCCCTGTCGCTTTTAGGGATCAGTCCGGTGTACAGCGCCATGGCATAAGCCGTTTGACTGCCCGTGGAGCATACTCCTGTTGCCGGGTTATAGAATTTCCTTAAAAATGCTCGTTTTACTCCTGCAAGCTGCTTCCTGAACCGTCCGAAATCATCCACCTGGCCAAGCATGTCGGCCACTTTCGAAATGATTTTCAGGTCGTAAAAATAGATCGCCGTAGCCGTTACTGCAAGGGGAGTGAGCTGGGCCCCGCCCGGGGGATTGGGACCCAGGTCATACCAGTCGCCCAGCCCGTAATTGAGAATGCTATCCTTGGTCCGGCTTCCCAAGTAGTCCACGTATTTCTTCATCATGGGATAAGCCTTTTCAAGCGTTTCCCTGTCGCCGTACCATTCGTACAACAGCCAGGGAATGATCACCGAGGCGCTTCCCCACTCGGGTGAATCACGGAAGCCGCCCTCGAAATGCACATATTCGGGCGCTATGTCGGGAACCAGGCCACTGTCAGCCTGCGAATCCATCATGTCGTTCACTATTTTGGCGTAGAACGAATGGATATCGTAATTGTAATGCATGGCCGGGCCTATAAGATAAGTCTGTTCCAGCCAGCCGAGTTTTTCGCGGTGAGGACAGTCGGTTGCGACGCTGGCCATGTTGCTCCGTATGCCCCAGTTGATGAGGTTGAATATCCGGTTGAACAGTTCATCTGAACAACTGAACGATCCTGCTTCAGGTGCAGAATTCCTGGTGTGCAAAAGCTTCAGTCCGGTGATTTCGGTTTTACTGCTGGCTCCTGCCGGTTCAATTATTTCCACATCGGCATAGCGGAAACCATAGTAGGTGAAACGGGGTTTCCATACTTCTTCCTCCTCGCCCTTCAGGATATAATGCCATTCGTACGGGCCACCGCCGCTTCCCTGGGTAATGTTTCCCTGTTCATTCAGCAACTCATCCGGACGAACGATCACCTCGGCGCCTTTGGTTCCCTTCACTTTCAGTTCGATGATCCCGGAGGTGTTCTGTCCAAAATCGTAAAGGGTACGACCTGTTTTGGATAAACTGATCTTTCGGGCATCGAATTCCTGCATCACCTTTACCGGGTTGTCCTCTTCTGGCGCCAGTTCCCCTATTTTATCGTGAAGGATTACCGGTTCCTTCCAGGCTGAATCGTTGAACCCGGGCATGTTCCATCCCTGCTGCTCCAGCCGGGCATCATAATCTTCCCCTCCGTATATGCTGCTGTAAGTAATGGGCGAGGGGCTTACCCGGCAACTGCGATCCGACAGGATATGCTTTACCGTTCCGTCGCTCATTTCCAGGGCAAGGTTGAAGATCAGCCTCGGGTAGCCGTAGGCCACAACCATCTTCCGGTATCGCTCCCGGTTGATGTAGTAGAAGCCGTTTCCCACGATGGCTCCGATCACGTTTTCGCCTTTCCTGATCTGGGGAGTAACATCGAAGGTATTATACAGGCACCGCTTCTGGTACAGGGTCCAACCCGGAGAGAGAAACCGGTCGCCGATCTTCTGCCCGTTTATATAAAGTTCATATTCTCCCAGCCCGCAAATGCTGATGATGGCCTTCTTCACTGTTTCTGTCTCATTGAATTCCTTACGAAACAATGGAACTATTGAACTCTTCTCGCATTTATTCCCCAGTCCGTCCCCGTTTCCATGCACCGCGGGCACAACCTTCATACTGTCGGCCAGCTGTTCATAACCAATCCATTTTGCTTTGCCGAAGGCCATTTCCGAAGGTCTGGGTTTATGGAACTGGCATCCTGAAAGAGTGATGCCCGCCGCAACCACCAGCAGGATATTTATTCTTTTCATATTTCAGATTATTATTTTTCAGTTTTGACTTCAGGGATTTCCGACCTGCCGGATTTCTACACTCGTCCCTTCTCCCCGAAGAATAGGGCATTTCTTTGCCAGCTTTGTCGCCTCATTCATATCCTTTGCCAGGACGATGATATACCCCGCCACCGATTCATTGTTTGAAACGTAGGGCCCTTCTGAAGATTGTTCGTTTGACCGAAGCGTTCTCCCTTCCCGCAGCAAGTGGTTTCCTCCTCCGGCAAGCTTGCCGGCTTCAGCGATCTCCCCGGTCCATGCCTTCCATTCCTTTAAATATTCCTTCATCTGCAGTTCAGTGGGCTGAAGGGCTTCAGTAAGGATATCCATGCGGAAAATGAGCACATATTCATTCATATTTCCCGTTTTTTATTCCATCAAAGCTAAGGAATGATCCTTGCCGTTGTATCTCTTAGTGAAGGAAAAACTCTCATCTTGAAAATCAATGATCCTTGTCTTCGGATTACCCGTATAATCAATCATCCGCCATATTATACTTTCAACCTTGCTGGCTAAACCTGCTTAATAATTTGTAAACAGTCTGTTAAGCAGTTTGTAAAATCTTTTTATATTCGTTGCGAATACCTAAAACCTAAACCTATGAAACTTCGCCTGTTGCTTAGCGCCGGAATGTTATTGTTTTGTTCATTATCACTGATGTCCCAGGCCCCTGCCGATAGCGCGGGAGTGAAAAAGGAAAAGATCAAAACCGGATGGACCTTTGGGGCCGTGCCCGCGGTTACCTACAGTTCCGACCTTGGTTTTCAGTACGGCGCCGTAGTGAATTTCTTCTATTTTGGCGATGGAAAGACCTACCCCAAGTACCTGCAGAACATCTATCTCGAATGGTCGCGCTACACCAAGGGCAGCGGCATCAACCAGATCAGGTACGACTCCGAGCACCTGATTCCGGGTGTACGGGTAAGCGGTGAAGTGAGCTACCTCACCGAGCAGGCGCTTGACTTTTATGGATTCAACGGCTACCAGGCGAACTTCAATTCTGATCTTTCCAACGATAAAAGCACGGATTATATCTCCAGGATGTACTACCGCATGGACAGGAAGATGTTTAAGGTCCGTGGCGAGTTCATGGGAAACCTTTCCGGCAAACAGCTGCGCTGGCTGGCCGGCTTCGAATTCAGCAACATCAAGGTGGGAACAGTCGATATTGCCAAACTAAACAAGGGTAAAGACTCAGCCAATATGCTTCCCAATGTTCCGCTTCTGTATGATGAATATGTGAAATGGGGTATTATTCCCTCAAACCAGGCAAAAGGTGGCAACAATATGCTGCTCAAGCTCGGACTGGTTTACGATACCCGCGATAATGAGCCCAATCCCATGAAAGGCATCTGGACTGAGCTGCAGTTTCTCCTGGCGCCTTCCTTCCTCGGGAATAAAGATTTTTCGTATACCAAGATGGTTCTTACCCACCGCCAGTATTTCACCCTGCTTCCCCAGCGTTTGTCCTTTGCCTACAGGCTGAGCTACCAGGGCAAGCTTACCGGAACCATTCCCTTCTACATGTTGCCGTTTGAATACAATACGCCGCCGGACTATACGCGCGACGGCTATGGCGGATCACGAACCATTCGCGGTGTTCTGCGCAACCGGGTGGTGGGCGACGGAGTGGCATTCGGCAACGTGGAACTGCGCTGGAAGTTCGTCCGAACCGTACTCTGGAACCAGAACATATACCTCGCCCTCAGCTCCTTTATCGATGGCGGCATGGTGACCAATAAATATAAATTCTCCACCACCGGCGTGCCCCCGGGTGAACTTACCCAATATTTTCCCAATACCGATGAGTCACTGCACATGGGTTATGGCGGCGGTTTCCACATTGCCCTGAACGAGAACTTTGTGGTTGCCCTCGACGTGGCCAAAGCCGCGAAGAAAGAGGATGGAAACCTGGGCATCTATATCGGACTGAACTGGCTGTTCTAGCAAACCGTAAATCGGAAATCTAAAATCTAAAATTGCAAATCTAACATCGCGAATCGCACCTCTCGCCCTTTTCCCCATCCCTGAAGAATTCAATCTGCGTTCATCCTCCCGCGGCTACGCCGCATCTGCGTTCCGCCGAAGGCAGACTGTCCGATCTGTGTTCCGCCAGCAGCGGACAGCGTTCTATTTTTGTGATTGGTTATTAGTAATTGATGATTGGTGAAATCGCAAATCGAAAATCGAAAATCTCAAATCGAAAATCTTAAATCTGCATTACCGCCGGCCCGTAAGACCTTTTCTCCCGGACTGTAACCTCCTTTTCCAATTCCGTAATGATGCGAATGTTCTTACCTTTGCCGCTTCATCTAAATCATTCTTTATACCATGAGCCTCCAGATTTTTCTCGTGATCCTGTTGACCTTCCTCATCAACCTGATCACCACCTTATCCTATTCTGTCCGCATAGTGGGAATACGCACCGGCAGAATCGCTATTTCATTTGCCCTGTTCAACATTCTGGTGCTGATCTCGCGCACGGCCAACGGGTTCCAGGCCCCCCTGCTCGCCAGCTCGATTGAACGCAACATCAAAGACGGACTGGCAAGCAATATCATGGATTTCCGGATGATCATTTTTTCCTGTACCGTCGCTACCCTGGTTGGCGGACTCATGATTCCCTCCTTCCAGAGACTTTTATCAGGCGCTGTAAACAAGTTCAGCGTATATAAGTCCGTTCCGAAGGTTATCTTCTACGGTTTCACCAAGGGGGGCATAACCTATATTAAGGAAAATGTGGTCGTTCCGCATCCCCGGAATGTTACCCAGATCGATTTCAGGAATGACTTTCCCTGGAGGGTTTTCCTGATGAACGTGGTTGCCGTTGCCATCATCACGGTGGGTGTGATCTCCTCCTTGTATGCGGGGTATCTCAATCCCGACCTGCGCACAACCTCCAGCACCCTGTCCTCGGTGATCAACGGGCTTGCCACCATCCTGATGTTCGTGTTCATTGACCCGTTTTTATCCATGATGACCGATGAGGTGGTACTGGGCAAAGCCAAAGAATCGCTGTTCCGTAAATATATCGTATACATGGTCCTGGCAAGGATCGTGGGAACGCTTATCGCCCAGGTTATTTTCCTTCCTTCGGCAAAGATCATTGCATACCTTTCGGGGATTATCTAAATTTGAATTGCATCTGGATTTCCAGCAGCGCCAGGCAGCCCCTCTCCTGCATGATTTGTAATTCAGACTATTATCTCATGTTTCTCCTAATATAATGCATTAGCCATGAAAAGGGAAATTGGAATTCTCACCGTATTGCTCCTGATAAGCGGGGTGCTTTCCTATGCTCAAAAGTCCGACACCTGTAAAGTGCTTTTAAAAGAAATCCAGGGAACCTACCGGGGCGACTGTAAAGACGGGCTGGCCGACGGCAAAGGGGCGGCCAAGGGAACCGATTCCTATGCAGGACATTTTAAAAACGGTTTGCCCGAAGGAAAGGGACGCTATACTTACCAGAACGGCAATACCTTCGATGGCTACTGGAGTAATGGTGTGAAAAACGGGAAGGGCGAATTCACCTATTTCCTGAACGGGCAGAAAATGGTTCAGAAAGGGTACTGGAAGGACGGTGATTATGCCGGTCTAACCAATCCCGATGAATTT
>JAKAMP010000182.1 GCA_021812865.1 Bacteroidota bacterium
TGTGCCGGTTGACCGCCTGCGGCAGGCGCTCGCAGGTTTTGCCGGAGTGGTGCGCAGGTTCGACATCCAGGTTCATGGGGAAAAATATGTGTACATCGACGATTATGCCCATCATCCTGAGGAATTGAAAGCCATCATCAATGCAGCGAGGGAAATGTTCCCGGGCCGCAAACTCACCGGAATCTTCCAGCCTCACCTGTATACCCGCACCCGTGATTTTGCCGATGGCTTTGCCGAAAGCCTCAGCCTGCTGGATGAACTGATCCTGCTGGAAATTTATCCTGCCAGGGAACTTCCCATCGAAGGGGTGAATTCCCGAATGATCCTCGACAGGGTAAATCTTCCAGCAAAAAGAATTTGCCAGAAGGATGAATTGATGAATATATTGAAAGAAAGCGATATTGAAGTGCTGCTCACACTGGGGGCGGGCGATATAGATAACTTTGTAAAACCTATAGGAGCGCTTGTCTCAGAAATGGAGGAAGGAGTAGAGGGATGAAGAAACGGGTCATTATCATCGCGGCAATTGTCCTGCTGCTGGTTTACCTGGGCGTTTCCCTCGGGTTCATGTCCGGGCGCCGCGACAGGCTGGTCTGCACAGGAATCGTTGTGACTATAGCCGACAGCACGGAACATCGTTTCCTTGGCCGCAGGGATGTGATGGCCCTCATCATGAGCAACGGTCACAAATGGATTGGCGAATATCTCAGGGACATCAACACCCAATCGGTTGAATCACTCATATATAGGAATCCGGCGGTGAAAGAGGCAAAGGTGTTCAAAACCGTGGGAGGTACCATGAAGATAGAAGTAACCCAGCGGCAGCCTGTCCTTCGCATTATCAATCGCTACGGGGAAAACTTTTACATCGATGATGAAGGCGGATTAATGCCCTGGAGCGCAAAATTCACGGCCAGGGTGCTGGTGGCAAACGGGAATATCCCTGACCGGTTCGACTCCAGGAAGGCCAATGGCTATTCTTTGCTATCAGACACAACAGCGAGCAACCATACGCTGAAGGATTTGACCAGGCTGGCACTCTTCATCAGGGATAATGATTTCTGGAATGCACAGATCGAGCAGGTTTTTGTGGAAGAAAACGGTGATTTCGACCTGATTCCCAGGGTGGGCGGTCACCTTATTATCCTGGGAAAGCTCGATGATATGGAGGACAAATTTGCAAAACTTAAATTAATGTATGAGGTTGGTCTGCCCAATGAGGGCTAGAACAAATATTCAACCCTCAATTTGAAATTCAGAAACCAGGTAGTATGTACAAAAAAATAGCATCATGAAGCACAACAATGATTTTGTGGCTGCCATCGACATTGGTACAACCAAGATTGTGGCAATTATCGGACGGAAAACCGAATCCGGTAAGCTTGAAATTCTTGCCATGAGCAAGGCTGAGTCCAAGGGTGTTAAGCGGGGAGTGGTTCAGAATATTGAGGAAACGGTTAACGCTATTCAGACCGTCATAGAGGAGGCAGAAAAGAAGGCAGGGGTGAAGCTCACGGAGGCATTTGTAGGAATTGCCGGGCAGCACATCAGGAGTGTGAAGAGCCGCGGACATATCAACCGCAATTCGAGCGAAGAGGAGATCACCAAGGAGGATATGAAAGCCTTGATCGAAGACATGCATAAAATTCCCCTTGATGCAGGCCAGGAGATCATCCATGTAATTCCCCAGAATTATATGGTTGATAATGAACCAGGGGTTAAAAATCCTGTAGGGATGTTGGGTCGTCGCCTGGAAGCCAACTTTCATATAGTGATCGGCGAAATTGCTTCGGCAAAAAATATTGAGAAATGCGTAAACCGTGTGGGCCTGAAGGTAAAGAGCCTGGTGCTGGAACCCCTTGCTTCATCGGAAGCTGTGCTCACCGACGACGAAAAGGAAGCCGGCGTGGCCCTGGTTGATATCGGGGGCGGCACAACCGACCTGGCGGTGTACTACGACGGGATTATTCGTCATACCGCGGTGATCGCGTTCGGCGGAAATGTCATTACCAAGGACATCAAAGAAGGCTGCTCTATCCTTCAGAGACAGGCCGAACAGCTGAAGATACAGTTCGGTTCCTCCCTGGGCGACCTGGCTCAGGAAGATAAAATCGTTACCATACCCGGCATCAGTGGGCGTGAACCCAAGGAAATATCCTTCCGCAGCCTGGCATTCATCATCCAGTCGCGCATGGAAGAAATCATCGATGCGGTGATCTTCGAGGTAGAAAACTCGGGTTACATGGAAAAACTTTCTGCAGGAATGGTCATCACAGGCGGTGGTGCGTTGATGCGACACCTTCCACAGCTCATCAAATTCCGCACAGGAATGGATGTAAGGGTGGGCTATCCCGGCGAAAGCCTGAGCGGCGACCGGAACCAGGAGGTAAACCATCCCATGTATTCCACCAGCGTAGGATTGATCCTCAAGGGGTATGAATTCAACAGGATGCAAAACAAACCGGTTGAAGAACCCCTGGAGGTTGAAACCGAAGAACCTGTGCAGGTAAAAAAGGAATCCAAACGTTCAGGTTTCCTCAAAAATGTATTCAATGAATTTTTCGATGAAAAAGGATCGGCCATGTGATGCTTTTCATTCATTAAAAAAAGTACGCCATGAAAGAAGACCTCATGAATTTTGAACTTCCGGTAGATCGTTCGTCCATCATCAAAGTGATTGGTGTGGGCGGGGGTGGAAGCAACGCGGTGAATTACATGCACAAGCTGGGCATCAAGGATGTGAATTTCGTTGTGGTAAACACCGATGAACAGGCCCTCAAGCTGAGCCCGGTTGGAGTGAAGATACAAATCGGCGCTTCCCTTACTGAAGGACGAGGAGCCGGAAGCAAGCCCGAGGTAGGACGCAATGCTGCCATGGAAAGCCTGGGTGAGCTCCAGGATATCCTGATGAGCAACACCCGGATGATTTTCCTTACTGCAGGAATGGGGGGTGGTACAGGTACCGGCGCAGCCCCGGTGATCGCCAAGGCAGCCAGAGAACTGGGTATCCTTACCGTGGCTATCGTCACGATTCCCTTCCGCTTTGAGGGCCAGCAAAGGTTCAACCAGGCCATCGACGGACTGAACGAGCTAAAGGAATATGTCGATTCCCTGCTGGTGATCAACAACGAGAAGCTTCGCGAAGTATACGGAGACCTTGGCTTGTCGGTGGCATTTTCCAAAGCCGACAACGTACTTGCCACTGCGGCAAAAGGAATTGCCGAAATTATTACCGTTCCGGGCTATGTGAACGTTGATTTTGCCGACGTGCAGACGGTAATGACAAACAGTGGTGTGGCCATCATGGGCTCATCGGTGGCAAGTGGCGAAAACAGGGCCCTGAAAGCCATACAGGATGCTGCCAGCTCACCCCTTCTAAACAACAACGACATCACCGGGGCAAAAAATGTCCTGCTCAATATCACTTCGGGCACCAATGAGGTAACCATGGACGAAGTGGGCATCATCACCGATTATGTTACCAAAAGCGTGGCCAAAAGCACCAATATCATTTGGGGTACCTGCAACGATCCTTCCCTGGAGGACAAAGTAAGTGTAACCGTCATAGCCACCGGCTTTGAAACGAATACCATTCCCGAACTGCACCAGCGGAAAAAATCAGCAAGCAGGGTAATCCTGCACGAGAATATGAACAATGCCCGGCCGGCAGATGCCCCTTTTGAAATCAGGGACAAATCGGGAAAAGAATATATCCCCGGAGAAACCATGACTGTGCGTAATATTGATCCGGGCAAGGCATCGGTGCCCGATAAAAATATGCAGTTCGAACTATTTTCTTCCCACGATGAACATGCCGGGAAGAAATCATCTATCGATGCCAGACGTTCGGCCGACCGGGTTCGGCAAATCAAATCGAGCCAGGAAAAAATCAAGGAGTCATTCAATGGGATCGGCAACGGCAATATTGAAGAACTTGAAAATGAACCAGCCTACCTGCGTAAAAATATCCAGCTCGATAACGTCAAACATTCTGAAGAAAGTAAGATTTCCAAGTTTACCCTGTCGGATGATCCTGAAAATCAATTGAAAATAAGCCCTGAAAATCCATATCTGCACGATAATGTGGATTAATTTTACGGAGTCAAACCAATCAATCATTTGCATATGAGCTTAGCAGACCGGATCAACGAAGACATCAAGAAAGCCATGCTGGCCAGGGAAAAGCAGAAGCTTGAATCCCTGAGGGCCATCAAGGCTGCATTGCTCCTGGCGAAAACTGAAAAGGGCGCCGCCGAGGTGATAAGCGAGGAAGCAGAGATCAAGCTGCTTCAGAAACTCGTTAAGCAACGGGAAGAGGCTGCCGAAATATACAAGCAAGCGGGCCGTGATGATCTTTACCAGAATGAGGTCAATGAAGCAGCCTATATTTCTGCCTATCTGCCGGCCGCATTAGATGAGAAGACCATCGAAGCCGAACTCAAGGCCATCATTGCGCAAACCGGCGCCAGTTCAGCAGCCGACTTTGGAAAGGTTATGGGCATGGCAGCTAAAAAATTTGCCGGCCGGGCCGACAATAAATTTGTTTCGCAAAAGCTGAAGGAATTGTTGGGATAACAGCATTTTTGTATTCAGTACATCGTTTTAGGATTTGCCAATAAAAAAAGGGACCGAAAGTCCCTTTTTTTATTGGCCATATGTTGATCAATAGAATTTTGACCTCTTGTCCTTAATATTCGCCATATCCTGGAGCGCCTGGATGGCTTCGTAGTTGGCCCTCATCATGTATGAGCCATTCAGCCTGTTTTTAATGCTTGCGAGAAGTTCATTGCTTTCAGGATCATCTGTAACCGACGTTACTTTCAGCACATATACACCATTGTTCCCGTTTATAGGAGCAGCAAGTTTATTCACTTCAGTATTGGTGGCAACAGCAATCACCTTGGGTTCAAAGCCCATACCCTGCACCGTGCTGGCGCTGAAGGTAATGTTGCTGGCTTCCTGCACAGTGGTATTGAATTTTGTAGCCAAATCTTCGAGCGATTTAGGTTCTCCGCCGGCATTGATCTGAGCGATCATTTTTTCTGCTTTCTTTTCACGGCGAACCACCAGGTCGATCTGTGTTTTCACAGCGTCGAAAGGCGCTATGCCTTCTTCTGCAGACTGGGTAAGTTTTGCAATTACGAACCTGTCACCCAGTTCGAAGGGTTTGGATACTTCACCCACCTTGGCATCGAAAGCCCAGCGGATCAGTTCACGGGGTGATTCAAGTCCGGTGATGCGGGTATCGTTGGGACGCAGGTTGGAGGCATATTTAACAACCAGTCCCTGGTCGGCAACCGACTTATCGAATTTTGCAGCAGTGGTGTTATTCCCTGCAAACTGGTTGGCCTGTGCATACACTGCCTGGTAGGTCTTGTCGCTGGGCTGTACCTTGCGTACCAGTATGGCAATTTTTACTTTCTTTTCATCCTTGCTCTTATCCAATATCTGGATGAGATGAGCGCCGAAACTGGTCTCAACCACCACCAACTCACCTTTTTTTCCGGAGAAGCAGGCATCGTTGAAAGGCTTGACCATCGTTCCTTCCTTGAACCATCCAAGATCGCCACCTTTGCTTGCAGATCCGTCCACTGAATTGGTTTTGGCCAGTTCTGCAAAATCTTTACCCTTTTCAACCAGCTTTTTCAGGCTGTCGCAAACAGCGAGCGCCCTTTTCATGGCATTCTCATCCTGTCCCTGGGGCCTGATCAGGATATGGCGCGCATGAACAGAATCGGGTAAAAAACCGATCTCGGCCAAACGGGCAATTTTGAAGGCTTCGTCCTGGAAATATGGTCCGAAAACATCATCCACTTTGCCTTTTTCGGCCAGGTTCTTCAGTGTGTCGGGTACTTCGCTAAGACTCATGTATTTGTCGGTATAAGGCTCATCTGAATTGGCATTGACAAAGGCTCCTATATCTTTGCTGTTCTTGAAGTCTTCCACAATGCTATTGATCCATTTTTCGGCCAAATTGTAATCATCCTGTGAATACCTTACATCGAAAGTCACATATTCGAGGCTTCTGGATGATTCCTGCTTGTATTCCTTCTTGTGCTCGGTATAGTAATTCTTCAGATCAGAAGTTGCAACCTGCACGGCTGAATCGGGAATTTCAGTAAAATGACGAACGATATAGGAAATGTTCGCTTTATGGGTAACATTCTTCTCTTCCTGCTGTACCTGGTAATTGGTTACATCCAGTCCATTGCTGATGAGGGCAATGTATTTGGACATCAATCTTTCCTTATGTATCTGGTTTTCAATATAAAGCCATAAAGCCTTTTGGTTA
>JAKAMP010000183.1 GCA_021812865.1 Bacteroidota bacterium
GATAATGCCTGTAAATATTCAGACGATAAGAAAGCAAAAGTGCAGATCGATTTCAATGACACTGCAGTAATAGCCAACGTTACCGACTGGGGAATTGGCATTCCCGAAGAAGAACTGGAACATATTTTCAAGCCTTTATACCGGGCCTATAATGTTAGCGGGAAGTCAGGGCACGGTATTGGCCTCACCATTGTAAAGAGAGTGGCCGATCTACATCATGCCAGGGTGTTCATTCGATCAGAACTGAATGTTGGCACCACGGTTACAGTAAGTATACCATCCATACATAAATAGAATCGGGGATTATATGCGACCTGAATTTAAAAGGCTGATCATTGCTGCCTACCGCTTACCATTCAGCGTAACTCAAACAAAATCAGGGTATCGCAAGGTACAGAGTTCAGGAGGGCTTGTGTCTGCAATTCTTTCTCTTGCCGAGAAATTCAAATCGGAAGAAAATGAGATGAGGAAGATTCTATGGGTTGGATATGGCGATTTCCAGTCAAAAGAAATCCCAGCAAACCAATTGAAAAATGAGCACTTCCAAATTGCACCTGTCACCATTCCCAAAAAGACTCATAGACTGTTTTATGAAGGATTCTGCAATGACTTTATATGGCCTCTTTTTCACTATTTCCCTTCCTACTATGTAAGCCATAACGAGTATTACGACGCATACAGGGAAACCAATAATCTTTATTGTAAGCAACTGGAAACGGTTGTCAGACCAGGCGATTTTGTATGGATACATGATTACCAGCTGATGTTGTTGCCAGCCATGCTCAGAAAAAAAATCCCGGGAGTCACTTCGGGTTTTTTCCTGCATATCCCCTTTCCCTCCTTCGAGATTTTCAGGCTCATTCCGAGGCGCTGGCGGGAAGATATGATCCATGGCATGCTTGGGGCTGACCTGATTGGCTTTCACACTCACGACTACCTGCAGCATTTTCTGAAATCAGTCAGGAGAACCACTGGCTTTGAATGCAGGCAGAACATCATTCATACAGCCCAACGCGTTGTGAAAGCCGATGCTTTTCCGATCGGCATTGATTATGATAAATTTCACCAGGCAGCTTTAAGCCCTTCCGTTTTGAATGAAAAAAAGAAAATCTACCGGCAATTGCACGGGCAGAAACTCATTTTCTCCGTTGACCGTCTCGATTATACAAAAGGATTACTGAACAGACTCAGGGCATACGAATTGTTCCTCGATCGAAATCCACAGTGGCTTACAAAAGTTGTTTTCAACATGGTGGTTGTACCTTCCCGTGACAATATCGACCGGTATCGTGAAATGCGCAAGGAAATTGAATATAATGTCGGACGTATCAATGGCAAATACAGTTCATTATCCTGGAGACCCGTGATTTACCAGTATAAATCACTCCGTTTCGACGAGCTGGTAGCCTTATACGACCTGAGCGATGTCGGATTGATTACCCCATTGAGGGATGGGATGAACCTGGTTGCTAAAGAATATGTTGCCTGCCAGGTACAGAATCATGGAGTAATTATTTTGAGTGAAATGGCCGGAGCCGCAGCTGAATTAAGCGAAGGAATCATTATCAACCCTGCTGATGATGAAGAGACTTCCCAGGCCATTAAAAAAGCCCTTGAAATGAGCCAGAAGGAAAAAATAAGCCGCATGAATATCATGCAAAAGCGCCTTCAGACTTATAATGTATTCACTTGGGCTGAGGATTTTTTCAATCAAGTATATGATACCAAAGAGCAACAAAAGGCAATGAATGTAAGGCTGATGAATAAGACTATTGCTGAAAAAATACGATTTGACTTTCACCATGCCAGGAAAAGAATATTCTTCCTCGATTATGACGGGACCCTGGTTCCTTTTACCAAATATCCCGAGAACGCATCCATTAAAAGTAGTACCCTGGAAATTATTAAAACCCTGACTGCTGACAGCCGAAACACCGTTGTTATTGTAAGTGGCAGGAACAGGGAATTCCTTGAACGCCAGTTTTCCGGAACCCCGGTTGCGCTCATCGCAGAACATGGGTGTTTTATAAGAATGCCGGGAAAAGAATGGCAAACTACAGTGAATATCGATACGCAGTGGAAATCGTCTATTATGCCGGTTTTGCAGGATTATGTATACCGCTGCACGGGTTCATTCATCGAAGAAAAAGCAGGAAGCCTGGCCTGGCATTACCGGAATGCCGATAGTGATTTTGCACAATTAAGGCTTCATGAACTGCGTGACGATCTGTCTGAAATCATACGACACAAAACGACATTCGATATCCTCGAAGGCAGCAAAGTGTTAGAAGTGAAAAGCGGACGATACGACAAGGGGCAGGCAGCCTTGCTCCTCCTGGCAAACAACGATTATGATTTCATTTTTGCAACAGGGGATGATAAAACCGATGAAGACCTGTTCAGAACCCTGCCGGAAACCGCCCTTACCATTAAAATCGGAACCATTCCTTCCTATGCAAGGTTCAATCTTACTGACATCCCCTCCCTGCTGAAACTTCTCAATCAGTTGAGCGAATGAGCCTGATATTAATGCGCCAGGTAATGGTCACACAGTTGTCAAACGATGGTTTCCATATATCCAGTAGACCATCCGCCTATGCGGAGACCAGCCATTACTTTCAATTCCCAAAAGCTAACGGATAAAAGGCTCCAAATCACAATTCCTCGTTTTCTCCATTTTTACTTGCCTTTTTCCCATCCTTTGAACTTTTCTTTTTTGCCGGCTTGCCTGTTTTGGCCTTGTTATTCGATGATCCGGGAGAAGGAGTCTGGATATATTTCCAGTTATTCGAGCCATCGGGCACACGTCCGTATGAAATATCTTTCACCTGGGATTTGAAAGTGATTACATCCACAAGTTCAGTACCCGTGCTGGTTTTCCGGTATAATCCGAGAATCTCGCCTTTTTTGCTCAGACGGAAGGAAAGATGCCGCACACCTGCTGCAGGCGTTCCATCGGCGTACAGCACGATAAATCCATGGGCTTTAATGGTTGTGGAATCTGCTTTTGATGAGGGTATCCTGCATTTACAGGGATACCCTACGGAATCTGAAATGCAATATCCGCCGATATTCACAGTTGCGTTACCGGCATTATATATTTCAATCCAGTCAGTCGTTTTTCCATGATTGTCCTTCAGCCCACTTTTATTTTTGGCCATGAATTCATTGATGAACAACTGGCTGTATCCTTTTCCGGGTACAAGTAGGAACGCTGATAAAAGCATTCCGGATATTATCACGCTTGAACGATGTTTCATTCTCATGATCTTAGGGAAAGTATATTGCGCTCATAATCCTGGATTTCCTTGATGAACTGATCTCCCGGGGGAACACAGTTCGTCAGGCAGAAGTAATCCCAAACCGCACCAAATGGCTTTGTTTTCGCTTCTTCGAGCAAGGCAAGCCTTTCAAAATATTTTCCTTCTGCCTCGTACTTTCTGAGTTGTTGGATGGGTTCCAGGAGGGCGTACAACAGGCTTTTCTGTGTGTTCCTGATTCCTATCACATACGCGCCTATACGGTTGATGGATGCATCGAAAAAGTCAAGACCTATGTTCGCCCGCGGGAGCGCATCGGCTCTGACAATCTCCTGGGCGAACGCCATCAGTTCATCATTGAAACTCACCACGTGGTCGCTGTCCCACCGTAGTCCCCTGCTTACGTGAAACATGAGCTCAGGGGTATACAGCAGAAGGGACGATATCTTATCGGCCACCGATTCGGTGGGATGGAAATGACCCATATCGATGCAAATCATTTTATTCCGCGTAAGACCGTATCCCATATAAAATTCATGCGATCCCACCACGTATGCTTCGCTGCCAATCCCGAACAGTTTGCTCTCAATAGAATCGGTCATTTCTCCGCTTGGATATTCAAGACTAAAAATTTCATCCAGCGACTTCCGGAGGGTTTCGCGGTACTTCATCCGGTTTACGGTTTGATCCTTGGTGCCGTCGGGAATCCACAGGTTATGGATGGTGCGTGAATGCAAAGATCGACCCATCCAAGCACTGATCTCCCTGCACCGGTTCACATGCTCAATCCAGAAGCGCCGAACCGACTCGTCCTGGCTGGATAGAGTAAAACCCTCATTTGCCAAGGGATGGCTAAAACAGGTACAATTAAAATCGAGCTTTACCTGGTGCTCTTTTGCCCAGTCCACCCAGCCCTCGAAATGAGCAGGCTCGATGGCATCCCTGTCAACCTTCTTCCCCCTGAAGTCGCCATAAATGGCGTGCAGGTTGACCCGATGATTGCCGGGAACAAGGGATAAGGCAAATGCCAGGTCGGCCTGCAATTCAGCATGGTTACGCGCCTTACCTGGATAATGGCCTGTGGCCTGGATGCCTCCCCCTGAAAGGGAGGAATCGGATGTTTCAAATCCGCCTACATCGTCGCCTTGCCAGCATTGAACGGAGACAGACACACTGCTGAGTTTATGCAATACAGCCTCGGCGTCAATTCCCCAATCGGCATATTGTTCGCGCGCCAGCTCATATGCCTGCATGATCCTGCCCTGTTGTTCCATTTTAATGCTTTTTTAAAATAATATTTTGAAAATGGTGGAATGCATTTTCCCATACCTCCTTTTCCTGGGGAAGAAATATTTTCGAAGGGAAAGAAAGCCTTACCACCTCTCGTATTTCACTGTGTGAATGCAGGTCACCCTGCGCCATGGCTTGTACCAGAATATTTCCAAGTGCAGTGCCTTCTGCTGGGCCTGTGATAACCGGCACCTGGCATGCATTTGCTGTGAACTGACACAAGGTTTCATTCTGCACACCCCCACCGATAATATATATCGTATCGATCGGACTAGGGGATAATGCCCTGAGCTGATCGAGGGTTTGCCTGTATTTTAGCGCCAGGCTCTCAAGCACAGTCCTGGAAATCTCTGCATGGGACTGAGGAACAGCCTGTCCTGTGGACCTGCAATATTCCATAATGGCGGCCGGCATATCGGGAGGATTCATGAATGCCAGATCGTCCGGGTCCACTATGGCGGTAAATGGCCTGGCCGTGAGGGCCATTCCAACCATATCCGCGTAGCTGTACTGCTTATCCTGCCAGGCTGCCCTGCATTGCTGAAACAGCCATAATCCCATGATATTCTTCAAAACGCGGAAAGTTCTGCCCACCCCTCCTTCGTTGGTGATGTTGAATTCCAATGACTTATCACTGATCAGCGGCTTTTTGCTTTCTATTCCCATCAGCGACCATGTTCCTGAACTGATATAGGCCCATTGCTCCCCCTCGGCAGGAATTGCAGCAATGGCTGAGGCTGTATCGTGCGAGGCCACCGAAACAACCGGAACCGGTTTCCCATGGATTTTCCGAACTACCTGCTGTGATAAGTTTCCCAACATGGTTCCTGGCTGAACAATTTTTTGCATGATATTCATGTTCACACCCAGCTTGGCGAATATACTGGCATCCCAGTTATCAGTAAATGGATTATACAACTGGGATGTGGTGGCAAAACTGAATTCGCTGCTTCGGACTCCGGATAGCAGAAAATTGAATATATCAGGCATGAAAAGCAGGGCATCAGCCTGCTCCAGAACCGGACTTTTTGCTTTTACCATGGAATACAACTGAAAAACGCTGTTGAAAGGCATAAACTGGATGCCTGTTTTTTGGTACAGTTGTTCCTTAGGCATTTCCCTGAAGAATGCCTCCATCATACCTTCGGTACGGGAATCCCTATAACAATAAGGCAATCCCAGCATCACCCCCTCCCGGTTGAAAAGCGCAAAATCAACACCCCAGGTATCCACTGCAACCGATTCAGGATGCAATGCCTGTTCCTGAAAACAGCGGGTGAGCGCGGTTAACATTTCCTCATAAAAACGGTAGACATTCCATTGAAGATGCCCCTGTAAAGGCATCATGCCAGTCGGAAAGCGATGAATTTCACGAAGTTCAATCCGGTTATGCTGCAGCAGTCCGAATATTGCCCTGCCGCTTTCTGCGCCGAGATCAAAAGCCAGATAACCTTTCCCTGCCATAATTCAATGTTCAATCATGACTCCAAGATAGCAATGTTAAGAGAATCAAGTGCAAATTTCAGTGAATTATTATCCGTGGCGAAAGTTTGGCGTTCTATTTGCCCAAATAAGTCAGGATTACCTGAAAGTTCGAGCATCCTGGCGGGAGAAAGCAACCTTGCGGTATGAACTCCGGCAATACCTTCAATATTCTATCTAATGGAGGGATGTAATTTTTTAGTACCGGAGGTATCGCAGAGTAAGCGTTTACCAGCGAAGTTAATATCTCGTCT
>JAKAMP010000184.1 GCA_021812865.1 Bacteroidota bacterium
ATTTTTAATATAAAACATAAAAGTAATACTTGATGAAATAATAATAATATTCAGTTAAATAGTTGGTTATATAATTTTTCATTTTATTGAATATTCCTTTTGCGATAAATTATCTGATTGCTTGATTTTGGAGTCAAGTTGAAGTACCTTTATTGGTTCTATGCGGAATCAGGAGGGCTATGAGAGCCAATATATCCATCATCATTCTTTCTCTTTATTTCATCTTTGCGCATTGTTCTCCAGGTTCAAAGAAAAGTTCCATGGAAACGGACCAGTCGTTACTTCATTCCGAGCAGGATAGTCTGATAGATCGCAGGCCTGCGGTGGCAGGATCTTTTTATCCCGGAAATAAAGATGAGTTGCTCAAAGAACTTCAAGTATATTATACCCATGCCGTTCCCGGACAGAAGTACAAACATATTGTGGCAATTATAGCCCCCCATGCCGGGTATGTTTTCTCAGGACAGGTAGCTGCCTCGGCATACAACCAACTGGATACGGGGTTTCGATACAAGAACATTTTCGTTATCGGGTCCAGTCACCATGCCTCTTACGATGGCGCATCCATATATACGGAAGGGAATTTCATCACACCCCTGGGTACTGCAAAGGTAAACCTGTTTCTTGCGAAAGAGCTGGTGGCCAGATATCCAAAGGTATTTCATGATTATCCGGATGTGCAAAGGCCGGAGCACAGCCTTGAGGTGCAGTTGCCATTCCTCCAGTACCATTACAAGGATCAGTTTACCTTCGTGCCCATATTACTTGGCACCCAGAACGTGGAATCCTGCAAGCAGATTGCAGAGGCCCTAAAACCTTATCTTGATGGTGACAATCTTTTTGTAATCAGCACCGATTTTTCCCATTATCCGGATTATGAAGATGCCTGCCGAACCGATAAGATCACAGCCCAAGCCATAGAAGAAAACTCCGTGTCGGCCTTTCTGGAAGTATTGAAAAGCAATGAAAGAAAAGGAACAGATAACCTGCTGACCAGTATCTGCGGCTGGACAAGTATGCTTAGCTTTCTTTATATGACTCAGAACAATCCCCAGGTTCATTTTCATTTGATTCAATACATGAATTCGGGGGACACGCCATATGGGGACAAACAAAGGGTTGTTGGCTATAATGGTATGGTGGTCACCCTGGATAGCAGGGCTGAAAGCAATACCCAGAAAAATAAAGATGAAGCATTCAGTCTTTCGCAGGATGATAAGGAAAAACTGCTTGAACTGGCAAGAATTACAATAAAAACTTATCTTGAAACGGGGAAAGTTCCTTCAATCGAAGAGAGCAGCATGCCGGCAGAGTTGAGGGTGAAGGCAGGGGCATTCGTTACCTTACGCGAAAACAAGGAGCTGCGTGGCTGCATTGGACGATTTACCTCCGAGGAGCCCTTATACCAGGTAGTACAGGATATGGCTATTGCCTCTTCAACCAGGGATACGCGTTTTGATCCATTGACCCTTAAAGAACTACCCAAAATAACTATTGAGATTTCTGTGCTGACCCCCATGCGGAAGATTGAATCGATCAATGAGATACAACTGGGCAGGCACGGCATTTACATCAAAAAGGGAATGCGGGGTGGCACCTTTCTTCCGCAGGTTGCTCGTGAAACAGGATGGACCCTGGAAGAATTTCTAGGCCATTGTGCACAGGATAAAGCTGGTTTGGGCTGGGATGGTTGGAAAGACGCTGACATTTATGTTTACGAGGCTTATGCGTTTGCTGAAGGCGATTGAATAATTTAAATCGTATGTTCACATAAACATTGTATCGATTTATGAATGAGTGATTTATTTAATGCAATGCTTTCGTTTTGGTTTTGCTTTACCCTCAGCTTAGCCGCTTCCTAACCTGAGGGTATTGCTTTTATATCAGTAAGTGGCGAATCAACGATGGCCAATGCATTTGTCAAAGCAAAAGGAATGAAGGAATCAAAGCGTATAACCCTGGTTCTGTTTGTACTTGGATTCAGCGCTATCCTTGTTCAGATTCTGGTTTTGCGTGAATTTCTCAATGTTTTCAAGGGAAATGAACTGATCCTGGGATTGATCATGGCCGTATGGATGCTTCAAACAGCACTAGGAGCCTGGCTTGAACGCAAAGTGTCTTTCTTCCATACCTCCCAGGAACTGGTACAGTTCCTTTTTCTCTCCCTCCCTCTGCTGGCTGTTCTTGCCCTGGCCTTGATGTATGCACTATATGTGTTCATGTTTCCTCCGGGTGTGTCAAAAGGTTTGATGTCAGCCTTTATTTTTGCAAATTTCACACTTATTCCTTTCTGCGTTGGCAGTGGAGCGCTTTTCAGCGCTTTCAGTCATATGCTCTCATCTGCTAAGAGCGGCACCGGTTTGAATACAGGCTATGGTTGGGAATCGGCAGGCAGCGCCCTTGCCGGGATTCTTTCTGGCACCATGGTTCTGCAACTAACCAATAGTTTTTCCCTTCTTGGCTGGGATGTGCTGATTCATATTGTTTCAGGACTTATTGCATTCAGAACAGGAATCCGTCCTTCCCGCAGGCTAATATATATGTTTTTCCTTTTGATGGCCGGTTTATTCCTGTGCTTCAGACCACCTGATTTGTACCTCAGGTCAAAGCTTTATACCGGACAGGATATCTTATTATCGCGTAATACACCATTTGGCAATATAACAGTAACCAATACAGATGGGCAGATCAATTATTTTGAAAACGGTACTTTTCTGTTCAGTTCCGCTAACCTTGCCCTGCAGGAGGAGATAGCGCACTTTGTGATGCTTCAATGCATCAATCCGCACAACGTTCTTGTTGTTTCAGGTGGAATGTCGGGTATGCAGGAACAGCTCGCCAAATATCCTTCGATAGAAAATGTGGATTATGTGGAAATCAATCCCTGGCTCATTGCAGCTGAGAAGCAGTATAATTCCATGCCGTATCGGTCGTGGTTCCATATTAGTACATTGGATGCGAGGACATGGATCAGAAAAGAGTCTGGAAAATATGATGCTATAATCCTGAATTTGCCCGATCCATCTACAGCACAGGTCAACAGATATTTCACCCTGGAGTTCTTCAGGGATATTTCCCTTAAACTTCACCGAAACGGGTATATGATCACCAGCCTGGAATCATCGGGCAATTATATCAGTGAAGATGCCAGAAAGCTGTATCAGCTGATGTATGCCACGCTCAGAACTGTTTTTCATTATGTAGAAGTTCTGCCCGGTGAAAGGAATTGTTTTATCGCCGGAAATAGTCCAATACATACAGATATTGTAAGGAGAGTCGATTCCCTTGGAATACGGAATGATTATGTATCATCGGCATATTTGGATGACCGACTGCTGAAGTTATACAACAGCCAAATAATGTCTGTTATCATTACAACCAGCAACAAGGTCAACAGGGATTCCCATCCCCTCGCTTATCTTCTGCAGATCAACTTTTGGCTAAGTTCTTTCGGTGAAAGCCGGTGGATGATCATCCTATTTCTCTTCATTGCATTGTTTTTAACTTTTCGCAAGCTGAATCCCATATCGGCAGCGGTATTGGCCGGTGGATTCAGCGGGGCCTCTGCCGAATTTCTCGTGATCATGATATTTCAGACGATGTATGGCCTTGTATTTCAAATGATTGGTGTGATTGTGGCGTTTTATATGGCAGGGCTGGCTGCAGGCGCCTTATACAACCGGAAGGTCATCCGTGCTCCACGCCTGGCTTATGCCTGTGTTCAATGCGGATTGTTTCTTTTCCTCTCCATCATTCCATGGATTTATCATTTTCTGGCTGCTCATCCGCACATTGAAAACTGGCAGGGGCAGATGGTTTTATTGCTTTTTGTATTTGTAATAGCCATAATAGCAGGCGCTGAATTCAACCTGGCTAATAAGCTATGGTTTGAAACAAAGAGAGGATCTGCTATTTCCCTTTATGCAACCGATCTTGCCGGTTCTGCCACTGGACTACTCATTACCTCCTTATGGATATTTCCTATTCTGGGTCTATTTCCGGCCAGCCAGCTGGCGGCGGGATTGAATATTTTCAGCATGGCTGTGTTTCTCCTATCAAAAAGATGAGCAGGTTTCGGTTCTGAGGCCTGCTAATCGCTCAAAAATCATTTGGCTCAACCTGGCAGGAAAATGTTAAAATATGGTTTGCGCTGATAAAAATACGTACCTTTTGATGTGTGAATGAAGGGAGTTGCGTTATGGATCTGCGAAAATTGAACAAAAGAGCTTTCATCAAGAATAGTTGCTTAGCTGCAGGGGCCGCCTTCATGGCTCCTGAACTGTGGAAAAGCCCGGCGGCAGCTGAAAAATTATGGAAATGGAGCAAAGAGGCCTTGTATTATATTCAAACTCCCCGTGGCTCAAAGTGCTTGCTTTGTCCGGCTGAGTGCACTCTTCGCGAAGGTGAAACAGGTATTTGCCGGAATAGGGTAAATGTCAATGGAAAATTATTTTCCATTGCTTATGGCAATCCCTGCGCAGTACATGTTGATCCCATTGAAAAAAAACCACTGTTTCACTTCCAGCCATCAAGCTGGTCTTTTTCCATAGCCACTGCCGGATGCAACCTTGCTTGCCTGAATTGCCAGAACTGGACCATTTCTCAGGTTGGTCCAAAGGAAACCCGTAATGCAGACCTAATGCCTGATGCAGTGGTAAAGGAAAGTCGGGCAAACAACTGTAAGTCAATATCGTATACATATTCAGAACCTGTAACTTTCTATGAATATGTTTTCGACACTTCCCGTGTGGCTCATGATAACAAGCTGAAGAATGTGTTTATTTCCAATGGCTATATTGAGGAGGAGCCATTGAAGGCTCTCTGCAAACATCTTGATGCTGCCAATATTAATTTGAAGTCATTTAGCGATTCCATATACCTAAAGCTGAACGGAGGCAAGCTGCAGCCTGTGCTCAATACACTGAAGACCATCAAGGACTGTGGAACATGGCTGGAGATTACCAATCTGGTTGTTCCCGGATGGACCGACGACCTGGAAATGATAAAAAAAATGTGCGGATGGCTTGCTGAGAATGGATTCCAGGATAATCCCCTACATTTTTTAAGGTTTCAGCCACTTTACAAACTGGAGCATCTTCCGCCCACTCCTGTTGCAGTACTGGAATCTGCACGGGAAACAGCCATGAAAGAAGGAATTCATTATGTATATATTGGCAATGTGCCTGGCAGTAAGGGGCAGAATACATACTGTCCGGATTGCCATAAAGAAATCATTACACGGGATGGTTTCCGGATTGATGCCAACCATATAAAGAATGGCAAATGCAGCTATTGCGGCAGCTCGATTGCAGGAAGATGGACCTGAATCAAAGATTCTTCTCGTAAATACGAAAACGTTTCTTAACGATGCCGCCCATGCGTTCATATTCCCGTCTCATGCGGGAGTTAAGTTCAAGAACCAGGTGGCTGTCAATGATTTTCATACCCGTACGGTGAGCCGTTTCAAAAATGCTCATGCCCATCAAGGTATCGAGTCCCCTGCCCCGGTATTCTGATTTTATAGCGCCTAGAAGACTCACAATTTTCCTAGTCTTTTTGGAGGATCTTAGAATATGGAACAAACCGAATGGAAGAATTCTTCCGCGAGCTTTCCGGATGCCCTCTGAAATATCGGGCATGGAAACAATAAAGCCAATGGTATCGCCCTGGGTTGTGGTGACTATTTTAACAAAACGGGGATCGAGAATTGGAAGGTATTTTCCAACCAGTTCATCAATTTCCTTATCGGACAATGGAACAAAACCATAAATATCCATGAAAGCCTCGTTGATCAGGAGAAATACAGGTTTGATCCACTTTTTTAGTTCGCTTTTCGTTTTGAATTCCCTGAGAACATATGCCCCGGTAGACAGAGTACGCTGGGACACCTTTCTGTAAACTTCCGGAATTTCATCGGGTACATCGAGCCAATACTCAACCAGATCTTTAAATTTTACAAAACCCTCATTCTCAACCATATGAACAAGGTATTCCTGATTGCATGGAGAGGCTATGACCGGGGAAAGTTCAAAGCCTTCCACCAGTAATCCCTGGGGATCCTTATCGGAAAACCCGAGAGGACCTATCATTTTTTTCATGCCCTTCTGTCGTGCCCAGTTTTCACAATATGTTAGCAAAGCATGAGCTACTTGCTGGTCCTCAATGCATTCGAATGCGTAAAAACGGGCATAAGGTTCATGATGCAGGTCATTATACTGGTGATTGATCAAACCCATCACCCGGCCCACCGGTTTACCATCGCCAAAAGCAAGCACCATCATGGT
>JAKAMP010000185.1 GCA_021812865.1 Bacteroidota bacterium
GTTTAAAGTTTAAAGTTTAAAGTTTAAAGTTTGATGTTTGATGTTTAGGGTTTGAAGTTTGAAGTTTGAAGTTTGAAGTTCGAAGTTCGAAGTTTGAGGTTACTTCTGCACCGCGTCGACCACACAGCGAAAACCCACTGTTTCCGAACGGTCCAGTCCCTGCGAAATACGCAGAAGCATCTGGCGGTGCACAGCAGGCTGAGGTCCGCCCTGCAGGTACCACATGCTGTTGGAGGGTTTATAGAAGCTTCCGCCCTTGATGATTATATAGCTGTAGCTTCCGTCGTCGTATTCGTCGCTGGTGAGTTGCCAAACATTGCCGATCATGTCTTCCACCCCGAAAGGGCTTTTGCCTTTTGGAAAGGCATTGACCGGTGTAGGTTGTCCGAAAGCATTATTGCACTTGGTAGCCTGGAAATCGTTCCCCCATGGATAGAGCCTTCTATCGGTACCCTGGGCCGCATATTGCCACTCGGCCTCTGTGGGCAGCCTCTTCCCGGCCCATTTGGCGTAGGCCTCAGCGTCTTCGAGACTAACATATACCACCGGGTAGTCCTCCTGTCCGCTGGGGATGGCGCCATTTTCCCAATGTTTAAGAAAGTTCGACGGATCGGCAGGCCTATATCCTGTGGCCGTGAGGAACTGAAGAAAATCCTGGTTGGTAACCGGGTACTGATCCATAAAAAAGCGTTTCATTGGAATCACAGAAGAATCACCGGTGTTCGGGTAAGGCACAAAATCATCGGAAGTGCTGGTTTTCATTATGAATTTGCCAGCAGGGATCTCTACCATGTTGGATGGGGCGGATTCCTGCAGTTCTGTGGGCTCAGTTCTGCTGATCATTGTAATCCTTGCCACTCCGGGTTCCAGAATTTTTTCATCGACCAGTTTTTTCCCGCTGAAGAGTTCCATTACGAGTTTGCCTTCATATCCGGGGTAATTCGAAGAAAGGTCGAGTATTACTGTATCGTTCGTGAATTCTGCCGGCTTGTTCTGGTATGAAGGGTTGCCTTTCCAGACCTTCAGCAGGTGACCAGCCGGAAAATGGATGAAAACGGAATCGTTGGACAGTCTTGCGCTGATCAGTTCGGGAAAGAATGCGATGCATTCATTGCTTCCTTCCCTGCGGGTTTTCAGGTACGATTGTTCGAAGGCCGAAACCTGTACAGGCACTTCCACGTGGGTACTATCAATCACCCTGGGGTTGACGGCAGTGTGGTTCCATAGGCTGACCCAATGGCCTTTCTGCCGGACCTCTGCGGTAAACAGCGGTCCTTCGTATCCTTGAGGGACAAGGCTCAAAACGGTATAGATGTGCTTGTGGCCATCCTGCCAGGCATTGACCCAGATGCTGTCTTTTTCGGAAGGAAACAGCGGAGTCCAGTCATGATCGAGAAAGGCATCTGAGTTTTCGCGGAGGATTTTGGCCGTTTTGCCCAGGTAGGTAAATTCGTCAACTATCCATGCAGGGCGGCCCGGTGCAAAAGTGTTGATCTCCGTTCCGTATCCGTTAAAGAAGGAAATGGCTGATTCGCGGTGTATAGGCCCCTGGCTGAGCTGGCAAACCCTGAAAATGGCGAATTCCGGTTTGATGAGCTTGTTGAGATTCAGCTGGGGCTGCATGAATATGGCATCATGAACGCGTCCGGCAACGATGCCGGGCATATCTTTCGGAACGGCCATTCCTTCGCTGTACATGATCACCCCGGGTCGCACCGAATCGGCCATGCTTTGCATCTCCCGGCTGGATGCCCCTTCGGTATCGAGCACCACGCCATCGGCGCCGATGGCTTTGATCAGCCCCGACAAGCCGGCTAAGTGATTCTCCTTTCGGGTATCCTTATCCCAGGGATTATACGATATGAAGAACCGGGTATTATTGTTTCTGGCAAATGTGGCAATTTCCCTGAGTTTATCCAATCCATAGGGCAGTTCCGAGTACATGTCGAACTGATTTCGTTTGTCAAGCCCGAGCCTCGGAAAGGTAGGCCAGAGACCATATACATCATATCCGCCCATCAGCCTCTGTCCTTCGGCCAGGAACTGGTAGACCGTATATTTGCGGCTGACCGGGTTATAAAACTGGTGGTCCCATGACGTTTGAAGGGTCATGATATAGGCATGCCTGATCCATTGCAGATCGGTACGGTTGTATAAAGTATTGTCGAATACGGGAAGATCGAAAAGGTATTTGTCCCTGAACATCAGTTTCAGTCCGGTGTGCCAGTCATTTCCCCTGTAATCGAGCACATAGAGCACATATTGGGCAGAAGCGCCGGGAGGCAGCACGGCTGAATACCTTTTACGGATGGCGGACTGGGTACCGGTTCGGCGTGCAATGGCACAGAGGGAGAGGCTGTCGTTTACCGGCAGGTCGCCATATCCCATTGACCAGACATTGTCGGGGAGAACCACATCGATAGCGCCTCTTCCTGGCTGAAAAATCTTAGCCCTGGCCAGTTCCATGGGGCCGGCTGCGGTGAGATACACCCGATGAGATGATTCGCCGAAAGGAACTACGTTGAACAATTCGAGGGTATCGGATGAGGTATTACGGAAATCGGCAGATGCCTTCCACCCATCAGTAAAAGCCGTATCTTTTGTTACGGTAACGGTAATTCCTTCGGGATAAGATAGGGTGTACCCACCGGATTCCTGGGCAGGTTTAACCTGGTCGCTTGTAAGCAATCTGTCATTCAGGTGGAAAGTAAACAAAGGCACAGGTTCGTTCACATTCAGGCTGTCTCCCTCCCGGGTAATCAGTTCGTGGACGCGTAAGCCATTCCCATTCCATGCAAAGCTTCTGATATTCTGGGCTTGGGCAACCAGGGGATGACAGGCGGCGATCAGGCAACTGTAAAGCAATGCACGCACAGCAAGCTTCATTTCATACCTGTATTAAATGGTTTTGAAACGGTAAATGGTTTCCTGGGTATAGAGTTTCCCCGGGCGCAAAACACAATCGGGGAATTCAGGATGATGGATGGCATCGGGGAAATGTTGAGTTTCAAGACACAAACCGTAATGTTTGCGATATACTATGCCCTTTTTCCCGGTTAATGTTCCATCGAGGTAATTCGATGTATATAACTGAACCCCAGGCTCTGTGGTATATACTTCCATAATGCGGCCTGTAACCTGCTCATACACAGTGGCAGCAAGTGTAAGACCTTCATTTTCCTTGTTAAGAACAAAGTTTTGGTCATATCCATTGCCGGCTGCTGCTGCATCCGTGCCGACGGATTTGGATTTCCGGAAATCGAAGGGCGTTCCTTCCACATCAACCAGTTTCCCGGTTGGAATCAGGTCGTCAGACAGGGCCGTATATTGGTCAGCGTTGATCATCAGTTCATGATTGAGCACATCCTCCCGGCATCCGGTAAGGTTGAAATAGGAATGATTGGTAAGATTGATGTAGGTAGGTTTATCGGTAAACGCTTTATATACGATTTTTAGTTCATTGGCAGCGGTGAAAATGTACTTTACGGTAACATCGAGGGTTCCGGGAAATCCTTCTTCTCCGTCGGGACTTACATAATGCATTTTTACACCGGCCTGATCGGCTTCCACAAATTCCTCGGCTGTCCATACCTTCTTGTCAAAACCGCTGATTCCGCCATGGAGGCAGTTTGTCCCGGTATTGGCCGCCACCTTGAATTTCTTTTGGTCAATCGCGAATGAAGCGCCGGCAATTCGGTTCGCAACCCGTCCGCAGATGCATCCCATATAAGGCTGATTTCCAAGGTATCCTTCAAGGCTATCGAATCCAAGAACCACATCGTCCATATTTTTGCGGACATCGGGAACGAGAATAGAAGTGACCGTAGCGCCATAATTGGTTATCTTCACGGTGCATCCGTGCTGATTGGTTATGATGAACAGTGATACTTCAGCGCCTTTAACTTTTCCAAAAGGAATTCTACTGATCTTCATATCTGTTTTCTTAAAATTTAGCGAAAATAATCATTTTACAATAAGATTGACAATCGGGCGTCAATATCGCTGCATGTTATTGAAAAGTCCGGTTGCACTTAACCGGCAGGGGGCGGTTCAATGTCCCGTATTTTTGAATGCATGAATGAATTTCAGCCGGGCAATAACCTTTCCCAGGGAAACGTTGTTAGATTTTCAGTAATGATTGTAAATTTACGCAGAATTATTCATTGATCACAATGAAGGATCAGTCGCCGAGAATGCTCATGGAACTGTTTGCCATTGCAGCAAGCCTGACTGACCGTGGACTTACCTACCGGAACCGGAGTATTGTTGAGTCGTATATCAGGACAAGTTCCATCTCTCTGGACAAGGCAGGGAACCTGCTTCATTATGCCCATTTTCTGAAGAAATACCAGGATAATCCGCCTGCCGACATTATACTGATGATAGAGCAGGCTTGTATCCTCAGCGCATCGGTAATCGGGGATCTGACCCAGATTGACCGGTTGAACGTTATCCTGCACCTTCTTGACATCTCCTTCTCCGATCATGCCATTACGAATCATGAAATCGCGCTGATCAACGCGGTTGCACAAGAATTCAAGGTTCCCCAGCCAGAAATGGAAGGCTTTCGCAGGATTTTAATGGAGCAGCCTTCCGCACTGGTCAGGGTGGATAATTTTGTAATTATTCAGGACCAGATTGAAAATGGTGATGATGAACTTGAAGGTTCCTGGATTGAACGAAACAAACCCAGGGAATCACAGATTTACCAGGTTATACACCGTACAGGAATGAAAGGCACCCTCATATATTTCTATGTGGAATCAGTCAATGCCTTTGAAGTGAGATATAGCGGGGAGTCTGATTTGTATATCGGAACCAGGGAATTGATCAGGGGCCGGCTGGGATTGTTTGGCATCGAGGATAAGATTACGGGGAAAAAGATACTTCCGGTGACGTTCAATGAGGTGCTTTCTTTTCTTCAGCCTGCCGAGGCCAGGAGCCGTATTGTACTGCAATGCCGGAAGCTCGCCTATGACTGGAAAAATTCCTTTTTCCAGATTAAGCCTTTTTCAGTTGTAGCCGAATCGGGCAACCTGGTGGCCATAATCGGCGAAAAGAACTCCGGAAAATCAACTATCCTGAGGATATTAAGCGGGGGGTTGAAAAATTACAGGGGAAGCGTCAGGATAAACGGATATGAGCTCAGGCAGGAATGGTATAAGCTCAGGAATATTATTGGGCATGTGCCTGAACAGGACATCATTATCAATGAGCTTTCGGTATACGACAACCTGTATTACAATGCCCGTCTTTGCTTTTCCAATTCCGGAGAAGAGGAGATCAGGAGGAGGATCAACAAGCTGATGGAATTCCTCGATATTCGGGATATCAGGAATCTCCTGCCTGGAAGGTCTAAACTGTCCACATTCGAAAGAAAAAAGATAAATATCGGACTTGAGCTTCTCAAAGATCCCCAGGTACTGCTTCTGGATGAGCCCATGACAGGTCTTTCTTCTTCAGAATCGGAATCCCTGGCCAAACTGCTGAAAAGTTTGTCGGTTAGCGGGAAGCTGGTCATTTCCAGCATGCATCATGCCTCTTCCCGTGCTTTTAAAATTTTCCAGCAGGTGTGGATACTCGATGATGAAGGGTATATCATTTATACGGGAGCAACGGAAGATGCGATCGAACATTTCACTGCTGAAGGAGATATTTCCCTTCCGGCGGGAACCGATTGCAAGGAGTGCTCCATTTATGATCCGGAAAGAATTTTTGAGACCATCCGTTCCAGGAAGATCAATGAAAAAGGGCACTTCATCACCGAAAGGAAGAAATCTCCCATGGAGTGGCACAACCTGTACAAGGAAAAGATTGAGAAGAAGACCGAATTCCGTGAAGCCCGGAAAATACTTCCCCAGGTCCTGTTCATCCACCCCAACCTTGGTATACAGAATATTATGTATACCATGCGATACTTCAAAATATGGATGAACTGCAAACTCAAACTGTTGCTGAACCTTATCATTCCTGCAGCTATTGTTGGTATTCTTGCGTATATACTCCGTTATAACCCGGACAAAGTATACACATTTGCCCAGAACAGCAATATTTACATGTATTTTAGCCTGTCGGTCATAGCAACCGTTGCATTCGGTATGATTCTGAGCGCCGAAGAATTTGTAAGGTACCGCCACCGGCTCATCCGGGAAGAGGTTATCACCCTCACCCGGATAGGATGCATCAATGTACGGGTATTCATTCTGCTGGTCATAGTTGCCCTGCAATCGTTCCTGGTTGCCGTCACCGGTAACTACGTCCTTCAGATTA
>JAKAMP010000186.1 GCA_021812865.1 Bacteroidota bacterium
GTTTCTCTCCTCCTTCAGGCGGGCTGACAACTCATGGGCCAGCTCTACAATCTGCAGATCCGTGCCAAATGAACTGTCGAAAACATGAACAAACCCCATTTTTCTGAGTGCAGCTTCAATGATTCCCTGGGCCTGTTTTCCGTTTTTTATTCCGAATTCAGTGGCGATGGTGTTGGCAACAACCGGTGAATACTGAACCACCACTTTACGGGAAGGGTCGTGGAGGTATTGTTCAAGATCGGGGAACTGAACCTTTTCGGTGAGGGCGGCAGTGGGGCAGGCCATGATGCATTGCCCGCACTGGATACAACTGGAAAAGTTCAGGTCTTTGTTGAAGGCTGCGCCTACGATGGTTTGGCTTCCACGGTGAAGGAAGTCGATGCTCGAAACAGCCTGCTGCTCTTCGCATACACGGACACACCGCCCGCAAAGAATGCATTTGGAGGGTTCCCGAACTATGCCAGGGCTGGATTTATCAAGTTTGTGGTGCATCCTGGCTCCGGGGATGCGTCGTTCCCGTACCTGCAGTTCTTCGGCCATCGATTGCAGCTCACAATTGCCATTTCTTTCACAGTACAGGCAGTCGTCCGGATGGTTCGAAAGGAGCAGTTCCACCAGGAGCTTCCGGGCGCGGATTACGCGGGGTGAATGGGTGCGGATATGCATCCATTCCTCCACCGGATAGGAGCAACTGGGCACCAGCCCGGGCTTGCCTTCCACCTCAACCACGCACATCCGGCAGGCTCCCGTGGGAGAGAGTTCCTTCATGCTGCATAGGGTGGGCACCATGATTCCCGCCCTGTGTAAGGCTGAAAGAATGGTCTCGCCTTTCTCTGCCTGGATGATTCGGTTGTTGACTTCGATGTCGAATATCATGATTTGATCTTTACAGCACCAAACTTGCAAACCTCATTGCATATGCCGCATCCTGAGCACCTTTCTTCCACTATGAAAAAAGGCTTCAGTTCAGTTCCAATGATGGCATTGTCGGGACAGCGTTTAGCGCAAAGGGAACAACCTGTACATTTATCAACTACGATATGGTATGACCGAAGCTCCCTGCAAACGCCCGATTTACAGTGGCGGTCGAAAATATGTTCCTCAAATTCATCCCGGAACCAGCGAAGGGATGCGAGAACAGGGTTCGGGGCATTCACGCCCAGTCCGCAGAGCGACGTGTCTTTCATTACTTCGGCTATGGTCTCGAGTTGCATCACGCCCTTGAACCGTTCCAGTGTGGCATGCCCGTTGTGATCCAAAGGTTTTCGGCTGATGCCTTCCAGTATTTCACGCATTCTTTTGGTACCTTCCCTGCAGGGAATGCATTTCCCGCAACTCTGTTTTTGCATGAAATCCATGAAGAATCCAGCCATATCGACCATGCAGACACTTTCGTCCAGCACCACAAATCCTCCTGATCCCATTCCGGCTCCGGCTGATTTCAATGCTTCAAAGTCAACCGGTGTATCAAGCAGCTTCTCGGGGAGAGGCCATCCGCTCGGTCCCCCCAGCAGAACCGCCTTGAATTTTACTCCGTTTACGGTTCCTCCGGCTATGTCGTATACTATTTTCCGCAGGCTTGTTCCCATAGGAACTTCAATCAGTCCCGAAAGTTTCGACTTGCCCGACAAAGCAAAAATCTTGGTGCCCTTGCTTGTTTCCGTGCCTACCGACTGAAACCAGTCTGGGCCCTTCAGGATAATGTCAGGCACATTGCAGAGCGATTCCACATTGTTGATGATGGTAGGCTTTTTATATAGTCCGCTTTCCGATGGGTAGGGTGGTCTCATCTGTGGCATACCCCTCTTTCCCTCCAGGTTACCGATCAGGGCCGTTTCCTCTCCGCAGACGAATGCGCCCGGACCTTGTTTAACCTCTAACTCGATGCTGAATCCGTTTTGCATAGCATTTTCCCCAAGCAGATTCAGTTCCCTGGCATCCTGGATGGCTTTCCTGATGAGCTCAATGGCAAGCCTGTATTCACTTCGGATGCATATATATCCTTTTGCAGCTCCTATGGCATAGCAGGCAATGGCCAGACCTTCAATCAGCTTATGCGGATTGGATTCGATAAGATTCCTGTCAAGAAAGGCGCCCGGGTCGCTCTCCTGGGCATTACAAATTATATATCTCCTGTCGGCCTGGGTCTGCAGAGCTGTTTTCCATTTCTTTCCTGCAGGAAATCCGGCACCGGCCCGTCCCCGCAACTGGCTTTGTTCCACAAGATTGCATACTTCTGCAGGAGTATACCGGCTAATGGCCTTGACATATGCCTTGTAGCCTCCGGTAGCAATGTATTCAGCAATTGACGAGGGATCGATAAGTCCGGCATCTTTCAGAACCTGCCTGCTCTGGTTCCTGAAAAAAGGCAACTGGTCAAGATAGGGTACTTCTCTCCAGGGTTCAGCCTTACTGTCGCGGTATTGCCCCAGCATATCGTCAACCGGCACTTCCCGGTGAAGGATATCATCAAGCAGGCGGGGTACCCTGGTAGCCGTCACATTCCGGAAGAATATTCTCGCCTTGCCGGGTAACTGCACATCGAGTATGGGTTCTGCCGAACATAAGCCCATGCATCCCACCTCGATCACCGATGCTTTTACCTGGCGCTCCATCAGGTACAGGTTCACCGCTTCCAGGGTTTTGAGTGAACCGGCAATGCGTCCGCAGGTTGACGTTCCTACGGTGATCACAGGCAGACTGGTACTTTTCTTCATGGCGGTTTCCAACGCTTGCCGGGCACGGAGAATGTTTTCCTCTTTGCCTGAATGCAACCATTCTTTCAGAATGCCCGATAGCGCTTCATGTATTGCTTCTGAATACATGTTACCTGTTTTCTTTTTGAAGAATTCTGTCCAAAATCTCACGCAATTGTGAGGAATCGGTCAAAGGGAAATATTCACCGTTGATCTCTATTACCGGAGTGCGCGAACATGCACCCATGCAGGCCACAATTTCGAGGCTGAACATGCCATCGCGCGTGGTTTCTCCATGGGCAATCTTCAGCAATTTTTCGGCTTCCCTGATCAGCGCCCTGGCGCCACTGGCATGGCAGCTTGTACCATGACATATGCGTAAATGATATCTGCCCCGGGGAATAAAAGTGAACTGGTTGTAAAAAGTGGCAATCCCGTATATTTTGCTGGCAGGAAGGTGAAGGTGCTGCCCCACTTTTACGATGGTTTCTTCCGTAAGATAGCCGCAGTTTTCCTGTATTTCCTGAAGAATGGGAATCAGCTTGTCGCGCCTGGCATCTGGATGTTTTTCAAGAATTTTATCAGTCGCGTCGGAGGCCATACGGATAATTTGCTAAAAATTAGTATATTAATCTTTACAAAGATATAATTTTTACTGTTATTTCAAAAACACTGTTATTAAAATAACAGAAGATGCTGTAAAATATGTATATTTGCGGGAAGTTGTTTGAAATGAACAAAATATGCGGATAGCCTCCTGGATTTTAATACGGCTTTTTGCGATCAGAAATGCCCAACGGGAACCGCTGGCATTCCCCTGAAGGCATTAAACAACAATGAATGAGTGAGAAAACGGAAATAGTGGTTTGCCTTGGCAGTTCCTGCTTTTCGCGTGGAAACAGGAAACTGGTTTCAGCCATTCAGGAGTATCTTACGAAAAACAGTCTGGAAGAACAGGTGTACTTTCATGGGAACCATTGCTTCAGCAATTGCAGCTTCGGACCCATCATGAAGGTCAATGATATGATATACAAAGATGTGGATGTCCTTAAAGTGCTCGATATTCTGGACAGTCATTTTAAGAAATTTTAAATCAGCCTGCCGTGGAACCTTTAATGAAAATTGATCCTGAGAAATGCAAGGTTTGCTATGCCTGTGTAAGGGTGTGCCCGGTGAAGGCCATACAGGTAAAGGAATCCCAGGAAATTCCCCTTATTCTTCCTGAAAGGTGCATCGGTTGCGGAAGTTGTTTGGAGTCCTGTTTTCCAGGCGCCATCGTATATCGGGATTCCATGGCCCAGGTTAAGGATATTATCCGATCGGGCGGAACCTTAGTCGCCGTCACTGCACCCAGCATTTCCGGGGAATTTGAGGATATTACCGATTACCGGAAGTTCGTTCGGATGATCAAGGAACTGGGTTTTGCCTATGTGCATGAGGCAGCTTTTGGAGTTGACCTGGTTGCCCATGAATATGCCAAACTATTCGGAAACTTCAAAGGAAAATACTACATCGCTTCCTGCTGCCCGGTGGTGGTTTCCTATGTTGAGAAGTACAGTCCCGATCTGCTGAGCAACCTGGCCCCTTTGCAATCCCCCATGGCCGTTACGGCTAAAGTGGTGCGTAAAAAATATGGCAATCACATCAAAGTGGTGTACATCGGTCCCTGTATCGCCAATAAGGACGAAGCCCTGCGTGCGGAGCCTGATGCTGCCATCGATGCCGTGCTCACTTTTGTTGAACTGCGGAAACTTTTTGAGGAGTTCAGTATCTCGGAAAGCAAACTGGAATATGCCGATTTCAATTTGCCACACGGCAACAAAGGATCGCTGTTCCCGATCAGCAACGGATTGCTTCAGGCCGGAAATATTCCGGAGGACTTGATGACCGGCAAGGTGATCACTGCCGATGGAAAGGAGAACATGATCCGGGCGGTGAAGGAGTTTGACAAGGGAATTGCCGATATTCATGCGCATTTCAACCTTTTCTTCTGCGAAGGATGCATCATGGGACCGGGAACATCAAAGAACGGCAATAAGTTCAGGCGACATTCCCTGGTGGTGGAATATGCCCTTAAGCGAAAGAAAAAGTTTGATTTTACTGCCTGGGACGAAGCCTTCAAGGAATATTCGGAACTGGGATTCGGGAGGGGATTTTCCCCTGATGATAACCGATTGAAAGAACCATCGGAAGAGGTGGTGTTTCAGATCATGAAAGACCTGGGTATTGATAACCCCGACGAGGAAGCCGGCTGTACTGCATGCGGTTATCCTTCATGCCGCGAGTTCGCCATCGCCGTAGCCCAGGGACTGGCTATTCCCGATATGTGCAGCAGCCTGGCACAGCGTAACAGGCAGAACTATATACGTACCCTGAAGATTACCAATGAACAACTGGTGCAGACACAAGAGGCCCTGCGCGAATCAGAAAAGCGGGCCCGGGAGGAACAGGAAACAGCCCATGAAGCAACAGCCATTATCACGGCCATGTTGCAGAAAATCCCCTCTTCCCTGGTGGTGGTTGATAAAAACCTCAGGATACTTCAGAGCAACCAGAGTTTTATCGATCTGGCAGGTGAAGAGGCCAGGGAAATTAACCTTGTCATACCCGGACTGACAGGAGCTGACCTGAAGAGTCTCATGCCGCATGTTTTCAGCAATATGCTCTCTTTTGTTCTTTCAAGCGCGGAAGATATCGTAAACCGCGACCTGAATATAGGCAACAAATTGTTCAATGTTTCGGTTTTTACCATCAGGAAGAATGAGATCGTTGGCGCCCTGGTAAGGGATATGTCCGACCCGGCAGTGCAGAAAGAGGAAGTGGTGAAAAGGGTTACCGAGGTGATTGATAAAAACCTTGAACTGGTGCAGAAAATAGGGTTCATCCTGGGCGAAGGCGCCTCTGAAACCGAGAAGATGCTTAATTCCATTATCGAAACCTATAAATCGTCACGCAAGAAATGACCGACGATAAGGTTTTCATAGAGGTCAACTGCCAGCAAAAAAACATTGAGGGAGAACGCATCTGCGGCGATGTTTTTCTTTCTTCCAAGGTCAGGGAGGAGAACCGGGTAGTAGTGGTTTTGTCCGACGGTATGGGGCATGGGGTCAAGGCAAACGTTCTGGCTACCCTCACTGCAACCATGGCGCTCAATTTTACCAAGGAACACAAGGAACCCGAAAAGATCGCCGAGATCATCATGAACACACTGCCTGTCTGCAGTGAGCGCAAAATGAGTTATTCCACTTTCACCATTGTCGATATCAACCTGAACGGGCAAACCACTATTATTGAGTATGACAATCCCCGTACGGTTGTCATGCGGGGCGAAAGGTTCCAGGAACTCTGGTGGACGCCGGTGGTGATGAACAGCGAAAAGAACCGGGGCAAGGAAATACAGATTTGCAGTTTCAGTCCGCAGAAGGAAGACCGGATTATCCTTTGTTCCGACGGAGTGACCCAGTCGGGCATGGGCACCGAAAAATTCCCGTTCGGATGGGGAAGGGAGAAACTCATCGAATATGCCCTGGACCAGGTGAAACAGAACAGG